>DATIIA010000116.1:0-8539 GCA_035480115.1 Candidatus Anderseniibacteriota bacterium
CTGTTTAAAGACACCAAATCCTCTGGAAATATTAGGCTTTTTTAATTGGCCAACAGGAGCAATATGCACAATGCGAATTTTTGTTTTGTATCCATTACCAGAAACTTTTTGAAGAATACTTTTCATCTTCGCGTCATCCACGGGGTTGAAAAATCGAAGGACTTTTTCTTCTTTTTCGCTCGATACTTCAATCGGTCCTTTAAATATCGCACTAAAAAATTCTCCCGGCAGTGCTGACATAAATTCTTTCGCATTTTCCCACATACCGGGCTTTTCTTTTTTTGCTTGGCCGGATATTTCTGCAATTTTCTTTTCTCCGCGCTTTTCCCACGCTTTTATTTTTTTGCCATCCATAGGGCGTACAAGTACTTGAATCCAGAATTCTTCCCCAGGCTCTATATTAGTAAGAGCTTCAACGATAATTTGCATTGGATCAACGAACGGAACCCGTTCTGCTAAGCTTGCTTCAAACTCTTTATATGTCTTGATAGGCATAATATCATCTTCGGTTAAAATAATGTCGCTTCCCCACATCTCGAATTTTTTTCTCAAATCTTCTACGTTATACCGCTGCGTATAATCCGGAACTTCTGTAATATCCGCCCTAGGGTATTGAGCATAGATGATTCCCTCAAACAGCCTCTTGTGCGGAGTGGGTACGACAATAATGAATTTTGCAGAATTTTGGGTACAAAAAATTTCAAAACTTGCCCATGCCTCTAGATACCCATCAAAGTATTTTTCATTAAAATCAGGACTTTTATGTATACCTCCCATCACCTCAAATATTACTTCCATAGAACGAGGAGTTTCTTCGCTTTCTTCAGGTAAAGTAACTTGATAAAAAGTCCATTCAATAGCACTTACATAGTCGATCATTTTAATAAGCAGATATGTTTTCCATGCAATCCACATGATCATCCATACAACAATCAGCCAACCGAACGTGAGTAAGGTGGGCCCAAATTGCTGGGCAAAATCAGCGAAAGAATAATCCATGCCCTGTATTGTACTGCAAATTTTCGATTAACGCTTATGCAAGTGCGTAGAGGTCGTGTTCTGTTTTCTTGAATTTCTTATTGTTCTGCAAGCTTAGCAAAATTGTATTCTTCTTTACCATTCGCTGCTTAAGGACAGATTGTACTAAATCGTCTTTAGACATAGGCTTTCCTGACTCTTTGAGGATAGATGTAAGCACATCCGCAACAGTCCCAGCTATAAATCCCCATTCTTTGAGTCCATATAATCCTCGACCAACTAATACAAAGCGTCCGTCCTTAATAAGTTCATTGTGAACTGTTTGTGGGTTTGCCTTTTTGTGATCGAATCCAGCAGCATTAATCATCTCCGTGATTTCTCGAAAATGCGCAGGTTTTGCATGGCGGCGAAGTACTGCAAAAGCTTTATCACCTACGCCTCGAGGAGATGTTTCTGCCCATCCAATTAGTCCCCAATCTCCAAATGCTGTAGGGGAAATATTTTTACTTGCATGTAGGGCAGCATGAATATGCGTATCTGGAACAGGAGTCCCCTGCGCTTGTGCACGAATTATATTTACAAGCTGTTCAAGCGGGATAGGCGCATTGTTCTTTTTTAAGACATCCATTGCCATTACAACGATTTTTTCAATGTTGTCATGCAAAGACGTTGGATGTTGCCAATGAGTTTCGAACAAAGAATTAGGTGGAACAGTAGTGAAAGATGGGAGGATTGTAAGGAAAAAATGAATGGTATGAGGGTCAGTTTTCATTCCTGTGCGCTCTTCTACTACAGCTACAACATGACTTTCCGCCATTAATCCGCCATGTTCTGCGAAAATTTCGGCAAGGAATAATTCTACCCCACCAAGAAGATCTTGCATGGCTGTAAGCTCTTTCTTTGCATTTGCCTCAATTTGGCGTACGCGCTCACGAGTAATGCGGTATTCTTTACCGATGCTTTCTAACGTCTCTTTTTCTTCTTTTTGAATGCCAAAACGTCGGACAATGATATCTCGGGATCGAGCATCAAGTCTTTGCAGTGCATCTTCGGCTGTCTGGGAAAAATTAATCATAATATCCTTTTAGCATATCATGTAAATATTGTCAATATATTACTATCAACTTATGAATATACTAAGTATTATATATTTGGTCAAATCGCACATATGCTAATAATGTCAATTATTATTGACAATCGGACGTATTCTGGCGTCGAGAGTTCCAGCGCTAAATAGTATTACTATACTAAGCTCTTTTTTTGATAATTCTCGTGCAAGTTCTTGATCATTAAATATGCATGTTGCGTTTATTTTTTTGCTACAAATGGCATCTTTAAGCCGATATGCGTCATCTAGGCTTTCGCCATCTCTTCCAGTAGGGGCAAATGGTTTCGTAATAATAACTTCGTCTGCAAGCGCCAATGCCGAGGCAAAATCATCAAAAAAGGTATGAAGACGTTGGGGCATATGGGCTTCAAATAGTGCAATAATATGCGTATTGGGCGAGAATTCTCGGGCACCTTCAATGGTTGCACGTATTTCTGCAGGATGATGTCCATAATCCGATCGAATACTAACATTTCCAATTGATCCAAGAAGTTCAAACCTTCTTCCGAGTCCGGGGAATGTTTTTAGCGAAGTAATTGCTTCTTCTCGATTAACTCCAATTTTTTCTGCTAATGCTACAGCAAGCGAAGCGTTTGTTCGCATATGCTTTCCAGGAAGAGGGACGTTAATAGCATCTGCGTCGGAAATTGGAACAGGAACTGTATTTTTAGGCCAATGCATGTCGCTATGATTACGATATTCTTTTTCGGGAGTAAAAATGCTTCCATGCACATCTGTATTTGCCATAAATTCTTCATATGCATGTTCGACATCCTCCAACGATGAAAATGCATCAGGGTGATCGTAATCAATGCTTGTAATAATACTATGAGCAGGGTGAAGTGTAAGAAAATGTCTGCGATATTCATCTGCTTCTATAACAAAATACTTTCCTTTTCCATATCGAGCGTGCTTGCCGGGCAAGCTTGGCATTGATGCGCCTACAACAACGGTTGGGTCTAATCCAGCTTCTATTAATATATGCGCAAGAAATGCAGTTGTAGAAGATTTTCCATGGGTTCCGGTTACTGCAAGTACATGATAATGGCTTGCAATATGTCCTAAAAATTCATGGTATGCAGATTCTTGTTTCCCAGTATTCCTGAAGGCTATTCGTAGCGGATGTTCGAATATTGCTGCATCTGTGTATACAAGTGAAGTAATTTCTGGAAGTTTTTCTAGCACTTCATCTTGGGTATAGTTCGAAAATTCTGGATTATCGTCATATCCGATAACGCGAATGCCATGCTCCTGGGCAAGATATGACACGGCACGCATGCCAGCACCTCCTACGCCGAGAAAAAGTATTGTTTCCATAGTTTATTTGCTGCTTGGAAGGTACCCGCTTGCAAGCTCAAGCGCAAGAGTTGCGATGTCGAGAGCAGCATGAGGGAAATCAAGTGCTTCGATATTTTTAACTATAGCGGTGCGCAATTGTTGGTCTGAAATAAGCCGTTCAATGCCTTGCGATAATAAATGAGTCGTTACATTGTTGGGATCAAGCACAAGTGCAGCGCCTGCTGCTTCAAACGCCAATGCATTTTTTCGTTGATGATCATTTGCTGCAGAGGCAAGCGGAATAATAAGAGAAGGAATCCGAAGCCGGGCAATTTCTGCTAAGCTACTTGCACCCGCGCGGGTCACTGCACTATCAGCCGCCATAAGAGCTCGAGCCATATCAGCTCCTTGCAGACTAGGAAAAGATTTATACATTGTTTTGCGAGAAGATGTTGCGAGAAATTCCCCGGCAATTTTTTCCATCGCCGCATGATGCGCTTCTCCAGTAATATGGATAATTGCCATGTCATTAATGAGTGTAGGCAGTGATCCGATAAGCGCATCGTTGATTTGTTGTGCTCCTTGGCTGCCACCCATCACAAGAACTACGTGTTCAGATTCTGGAAATCCAAATGAAGTTTTAGAATCTTTTTTACGATCTTTCGAAATGAGGGTACGAGTTGGGGTGCCGGTTACAAACAATTTTTTCGAATATTGAGAAAGATATTCTCGAGACACTGCGAATCCGAGTGTTATCGCTGATGCAAAACGCATCATAAATTCGTTCGATGCGCCTGGTGTTACATCTGATTCATGAAGGAGTATCGGAATTCTATACAATATCGCAGCGACCGTAGTAGGAATGCTTCCATATCCCCCTTTACTTACTACGACGTCTGGCATAATTATCCACATTCGAATTAAAGCAATAATAATACCTAGCGGCAATTGAAAAAGAATATCTGTAATAGTTAAGAAGGATATGTATCGCCGTACTTTCCCCGAAGGAATGTCATATGTTGCAACCTGATATCGATCAAAAAACTCTTTGCCTTCTGGGGTGACGACTCCCAGAAAAAACAGTGAAAGCTCTTCCGGATCAGTAAAAGCAGGTAATAAACTCTTTTTTTCAGTGTACTGAATACGAACTGCTTCAATAATCGATTCGAATGGCATAATATGGCCACCTGTTCCGCCACCTGTAAAAACAATTCGCATAGTTATCGGGGTATGTATTTAGAAATATTTAACAATACTCCCGAAACAAAGAGAAGTGCGATAAGGGCGGATCCTCCATAGCTGATAAATGGCAATGGGATTCCGGTCAGCGGAGTAATTGCTAATACGGATGCAATATTTACGAATGCTTGTACTAGGATCCAAGAGGTGATGCCTGTGGCAAGCAATCTGCCGAACATATCGGGCGCGCCTTCAGCAATTTTGTATCCACGATAAATAATCAGTGCGAATGCAAGCAATACGAGCAGGATTCTAATAAATCCAAGCTCTTCAGACATAATTGCAAATATAGAATCTCCTGCAGGTTCGGGAAGATAGCTATATTTTTGGCGGCTCCGCCCAAATCCTAATCCCCATAACCCTCCGGTGCCTACAGCAAGCAATGCCTGATTAATTTGATACCCTATTCCTTGAGGATCTAGTTCTGGATGAAGATATACGAATAGTCGTGCTAATCGATATTGCGCAGTACCCACGAGCAATGAAAATGCAGCCGCTCCTGCAAGTCCAATAAATGCTAAATGTCGAATTCGAAACCCCGCAGAAAATACCATTGTCAGTCCGATGGCAGTAATGGTAAACAGTGTACCAATATCAGGCTGTAAAATAATAAGTAAACTGATAACTGCTGTGATAACGAGAAACGGGACAACGCTTTCCTTAAAATTTTTAATATCAGATCCTTTTCGTTCAAGTAACGCTGCGAGGTATAAAATAAATCCAAGTTTTGCAATCTCGCTCGGCTGTACGGTAATTGGGCCGATGCCAATCCATCGAGCTGATCCCCCAGAGACTACTTTTAAGCCAGGAATAAATACTAGTACGAGCAATACTAATGCAATTAACATAGCTGGAACTGCAATAGCCCTCAGCTTATGATATGGAGTATAAAAGCCAACAAGAAATGCAACAATTCCAAATAATAATCCGTACAATAATTGATGCTTGAGGAAGTAAAAAGGATCATTCCTGAACTGTTCTGCTAATACGGAAGATGCTGATCCAACCATAATAAGGCCGAATACTACGAGGCCAAATATTGTAACTAATAAAATTCCATCTGCTCGTCCTTTTTCTTGCGCCATACAATAAGTATACATGAAAAAATAAATGCCAGATTTGCTATTTGGACTTAAATCAAGTACAAATAGCTATTACAAATATGTTTGGAATGCTCATTCTTTAATATAAATAAGGAATTCTTCAATGAAAAATCTGGTTGAAAGTATAGGTTGGGTTAGAATTGCTGGGAACGCAGAAGCAATTCAACGAGGCGCAGCCCCTTACTGGAGATTTACTCCTCATCTTTCCGGTGAAGTTAATCAAAGTTTTGTTCATGAGATTTGGATTACCGGCGATGCTGATGGATTAAACATGCACGATGGCATGGAAAAAGGCGCAAACTTTTTGCTGTGGTTTCAAATGTATGGAGTATTCTCTGTCTTCAAAGAGGGCGAAAAGCAAATACTTAGGATTGCTTTAAAAAAAGTACCAGAAGATCAATTTCTTGTTAATTTTAATCCTGTGCAAGAGATTTGGGGTAGGGTTTGTGTGTATGGGGCACCGGATTTGGCTCGACAAGGAAATATTGATCGTTGGCGGTGTGTTGTGGAAGGGAAAGAATTCGTTGTTCAATCGATTGGGGTAATGGGCGCTGTTACTCACGATAATTTTCACACATCCGAAGATGTTTCTCCTGAAAATGATTCAAAATATCGTAAGCAATGGCTTGAATTTAAAGGTGCTCTAAGAACCGATAGTCATGGAAATGGTAGGATTCAAGTTTATTGAAACACCGCAAGGATGCGGTGTTATTTTTTTAGATTTTGAACCGCAGTAATAAATGCATCACCGCGAGCAAATTCATGAACAAATAATCCAAAGCTCGTTGCGCCTGGTGAAAGCAAAACTGTATCCCCTGGCCGTGCAAGTTGATGTGCAAGAGAGACTGCTTCGTTCATAGTGTTTACATCATGTGATATTGTTTTTGTATGCGGCACTATTTCTTCCTGCATGCGTTGTGTTACTGTGCCAGGCAGCCAAATAATATGTTTAATATTTGCTCTTCCAATCGCTTGCACGAGATCGGCAAATTCAAGTGCTTTGTCTGATCCGCCAAGAATAAGAATGAGAGGTTTTTGGTCTAGATATTGCAGTTCCGCTATTGTCGCATCTGGCATCGTTGCTGTTGTGTCATTAATATACTGCACGCCATCTAATTCTCGTACCAGCTGCATGCGATGTTGTAAGGGTGGAATATTTCGCACTGCATTTATAATTTGATCTGTGGTTGCGCCATACAATAACGCAATGAATATTGCCGGGAGTTTATTGCGAAGTTCGTGCGGTGATGAATATGGAATGTCCGAAATAGAACAGATTATTTCTTCTGGACTATTCATCCTGATAATCACATCTTCTTTATCAACCCAAATCCCCCACTTCGCCCCTTGGGTTTCCCGGGGCAAGCCTTGCACTGAATACCAGAATAATTTTCCCCTGACATCCTTTTCCCATGTACGAATAATTTCGTCGTCATAATTAAGCAAAGCAACATCATCTTTATGTTGGTCTTTTATAATCTGTTTTTTAACGTCTATATATTCTTCGTAAGAACTATATGTATTTAAATGGTCTTTATATATAGAAGTGCATACTGCAATATGCGGGCTAAGATGAAATTCCTGGAGCGCTTCGAGTCTCCAAGAAGACAGCTCGAAAATAATAGGAGGTTCGTTTCCCCTCCTTACGAAGAAGGGGCTAGGGGAGGTTAGTTGTGTTGTTCTCAGCCCCTCTAACTCCCCCTTGGTAAGGGGGAGAAGCGATTTCAATGGCGACATACCGTCTGTTCCAACTATGATCGTATTTGGAAAAATCGTTTTTAAAACATGATAGATCGCGTGCGATGTTGTTGTTTTCCCCTTTGATCCAGTGATGCCAATAATTCTATTTCTATCAATTTGTGAAAAAAATATACTGCTGTCCATGAGAATCGGAATGTTTTTTGATCGTGCCGTTTCGATGATTGCCGAATGGCGAGGAACTGCTGGATTGCGAATAATATAATCTATATTACTCAAATCAAGATCGTCTTGATTACCAAATAGATATGTAATGTCTGGAATATGAGACAGCTGCTGAATCGTTTTAGTAAGTTCTTTTTCGGATTTTGTATCTGAAACTGTTACTCGCGCACCTTCAGATGCAAGCCAGGTAATATTTCCTACGGCTCCTCCATGCAAACCCAAGCCCAGTACGAGAACGTGTTTACCTGAAAATGATTCCATATTATTTTCCCATACCGAGCAGGCCAATTACTAAGCCTATGCTTGCGGACACTGCGGACAGAATCCAGAACCGCATCGTAACTTTCGTTTCAGGCCAACCCAGTGCTTCAAAATGATGATGAATGGGAGTTGAAAGGAAAATTTTAGAATGAAAGAATTTTTTAGAAATCATTTGAATAATGACAGACAATGATTCAATAACTAATGGAAATGCAATAATAGGAAGGACAAGTGCAGAATTTGTGAGCATAGCGATAATGCCCAGTGTCGTACCCAGGCTCATTGCACCAGTATCTCCCATAAAAAATCGCGCGGGATATACGTTAAACCATAGAAACGCTAATATACCGCCTCCAATGGCAGCGCATAACATAGATAATTCGATTCTTCCTAGCGCGAATGCAAGGGCGGTATATGCGCCAAAGGAAAATAATAGAATTCCTCCTGCTAACCCATCTAATCCGTCTGCCTCATTTACTGAAAAGGCAGTTGAAACAATGACAAGTAAGAATAACGGAATATACCACCAGCCAATTTCATAATCTCCTATGCCTGGTATATGGATAGTGCTCCAATCAAGTTTTGTATAAAACCACCATGCGCCGAAGGCCGCAACGAGGGTATATAGTACCAATCGATGCTTCATGCG
>DATIIA010000117.1:0-2497 GCA_035480115.1 Candidatus Anderseniibacteriota bacterium
GGATTCATGGACTTTAAACCAGGAACGATTATTACACCTGAAGAAAGTAACAAGCTTGCACCGGGAAAAGTATTAATTTTATGTACTGGGGCGCAGGGCGAAGACAATGCTGTGCTCATGCGTATTGTAAATAAAGAACATCGAAGCCTAGAAATTAATGCGGGCGACGTCGTAATCTTTTCATCTTCTGTTATTCCGGGAAACGAAGCGTCAGTACAATTAGTAAAAGACCAAATTTATCGACAAGGAGCAGAAGTGATCCATTATAAGATGATGGACATTCATTCCGGAGGCCATGGGCACCGAGATGACTTACAGCATATGATCGATTTAGTTCGACCAAAATTCCTGATTCCTGCCCACGGATACTTTAGCTTCCGAGCAGAACATGCAAAGATGGCAGTTGAACACGGATTCCCAAGAAGCAATGCACTCCTACCTGCAAACGGTGAAGTTATTGAAATCGTCGACAATAAAGCACGATTGAATGGCGAAAAATATGAAATTAAACATGTCATGGTCGATGGCCTTGGTGTAGGGGATGTTGGCCAAGTAGTGCTTCGAGATCGTCAGCTATTAGCAGAAGATGGGATGGTCGTCGTCATTGCAACCGTAGATGGCCATAGCGGTGATATCATCGGTGATCCGGATATCATTTCGCGTGGGTTCATCTATATGAAAGAACATCAGCAACTTGTGCAAGAAACACGGGAACAAATTAGAAGCGTGATTGCAAAACACATTGGAAAGCAGCGCGGTATGGAACAAAATTGGGCGCATGTCAAAGAAGCAGTTCGAGATGATATCGGCCAATTCCTATTCCAAAAAACAGAACGCCGACCGATGATATTGCCAGTGATTGTAGAAGTGTAAGGTATTTCCCCTCCTTACCAAGGAGGGGCTAGGGGAGGTCCGTCGTGTACACATGACCCCCTCCAACTCCCCCTTGGTAAGGGGGAGGGAACGCCAAATGACATACCCTATAAACCGTGCTACCGTTTATCTATGCTTCAAGATTTACCCTCCAACAAAACTGTAGTTTCCGGAATTCAACCTTCTGGAATATTGCATATTGGTAATTACTTAGGAGCGCTCAAACAATGGATTGAGCTCCAAGAACAAAATCAAACGATATTTTGTATTGTTGACCAACATGCTATTACGGTTCCCTATGATCCAAAAACATTGTCGGATCGAATATTGGATGTAGCCGCAACATACATTGCAGCTGGAATCGATCCAGAAAAAAGCATTATATTCGTGCAATCCCACGTTTCAGCGCACACCGAACTTGCATGGCTCCTCTCTACAATCGCGCCGTATGGAGCAATGTCACGAATGACGCAATTCAAAGATAAATCCAAAAAAATATCTTCTAAAGACGCCATATCCCTCGCTCTATTTTCATATCCTGTATTAATGGCTGCTGATATATTGCTGTATCACGCAGATGTTGTGCCTGTAGGCGAGGATCAAAAACAGCACATAGAATTAACTCGGGATTTGGCAGAGAAATTTAATTCTCAATTCGGAGAAACGTTTACTATTCCTGAACCATATATTCCACAAGAATCTGCTCGAATCATGTCATTAATTGATCCGAAGAAAAAAATGAGTAAGAGTGATCCAGAGAAAAGCTATATTGCACTCACCGATTCGCCCGATGTAATTAGAAAAAAAATAGCAGGTGCTGTAACAGACACTGATGCAATATTTTCATTTAAAAAAAGCGGGCTAGCCGTAAAGAACCTGCTCACTATTTATAAAGCATTTAGCAATAAAGACGAACAAGAAATCGAAGAAGAATTTTCAGGAGCAACCTACAAGGAATTCAAATCTGCACTTGCACAGGCAATTATTATTGGCCTAGAACCTCTTCAAAGAAAATATACTGATATCAGAAATGAAGATACTGAACTTCGACTCATCTTGGGCAAAGGAATGCATCGTGCAGAAGGAATTGCGAACTCTACACTTCATCTCGCGAAAGAAAAAATGGGTCTTTTATAATGCTATGCAAAACAATCTATCCAAAACAGCGCAAGAAAATATTCAAAAATGGCAAACAGATGATCGATATGCTGCGTATAAACCCGCACTAGAACAACTGATAGCTCAGGAGGATTGGAAAACATTAGAAGATAGTTTTTTTATGACGATTCCGTTTGGCACTGGTGGAAGAAGAGGAATGGTTGGAATCGGACCGAACAGAATAAATAACGTCACTATTGGAGAATCAGCACAAGGACTCTGCGATTATGTTGTACAAGAACTGGGCGATGATGCGAAGAAATCTGGGATAGTTATTGCGCATGATACGCGAACAACATCGCGCGAATTTGCAGAATATACTGCAAGTATTATTGCAGCAAACGGATTTACAACCTATTTATTTGATTCATTCCGAGCAACACCCGAGCTTTCATTTGCAGTTGGATATTTGAAAACAGTTGCAGGAGTTGTCATTAGTGCCAGCCATAACCCACCGCAAGACAAC
>DATIIA010000118.1:0-2211 GCA_035480115.1 Candidatus Anderseniibacteriota bacterium
ATATTGTTTCTTTATTTCAGAATCAATGGTTCTATGGAATTTTCTACTTTATATTAGTAGTTCTATTTACCTATTTTTATACATCGGTAACATTTGATCCGGATCAAATTTCTGAAAACGTTCAAAAGCAAGGAGGATTTATTCCAGGCATAAGGCCTGGCAAGCAGACACGAAATTATTTGCAGTACGTGGTACGCAGAATTACTCTTGCAGGCGCAATTTTCTTGGGGATCATCGCTGTGCTGCCACTCATTGTTCAGGCGTTTACAGGTCTTCGAACTCTTACTATCGGAGGTACTGCATTATTGATTGTCGTATCTGTTGTACTTGAGACAATGAAACAAATCGAATCCCAATTAACCATGAGAGAATACGAGGGGTTTGTATGAGATTGCCCAAAGTTATATACATCATGGGCATGCCGGGTGCTGGGAAGGGCACGCAAGCAGAACTGCTTTCAGAAGCTATTGGATATAAACAATTTTCTACAGGCAATGCCTTTCGAACAATATCTCATCAGGATACTGAACTAGGGAGAAGAGTGCGAGATACGATCGATAATGGTTTTCTGGCTCCGCCCGAAATGGCAGCAGAGGTTGTTATTACTGCTATAAAAGATTTCGTGTCTCATGATAGTGGTTTAGTGTTTGATGGTACCCCTCGGACTGTTAGAGAATCGGAAATGGTTGATGAGTTTTTCTTAGAGCATGGGTATGGCCGGCCGTTGGCTATCTATTTAGAAGTGAATAAAGAAGTGATGATGGAGCGAAATAGCAAGCGTATGTACTGTATGGATATTGAAGATGGATTTCCTGTTATAGATAGTGAAGATGAAGCGATATGCTTATCGCGCGGAGGTCGAATTGGCCGCAGGCCAGACGATGAACCGGATAAATTCTTGACGCGATACAATCAATTTATGGAACATACATACCCCGTTGTTCAACGATATGAGCAAGAACATATTTTGCATGCAGTAGACGGAATTCCTGATATACAAACCGTGCACCAAGAAATTATGGATATTATTCGCCAATATGATTACGAAAAAAAGTCCTGAAGATATTCAAAAACTAGCTCGCGCGGGGCATCTTCTCGGGACAATTCTTGACGAACTTGTTGCTCGTGCCGTTGTTGGAGCGACGGGCAAAGAATTGGATCAATATGCAAAAGATGCGATGAGTGCAGCTGGAGCGGACCCAGCGTTTCTAGGATACGGAGAGCCTCCATTTCCTGGAACTATTTGCGTTTCTATTAATGCAGAAGTAGTGCATGGGATTCCACGCGATATTCCTTTCGTGAATGGCGATATTGTTGGAATCGATGCAGGATTGTGGCTTGATGGGGTCATCGTAGATGCTGCGCGTACGGTTGGTATTGGTGAAATTTCTGAAGAAAATAAACATCTTATGTCAGTTACGAAAAAAGCGTTAGAAATCGGTATCGCACAGGCTGATATTGGTAATACAACAGGCGATATCGGCCATGCCATTCAAACATATGTTGAATCCGAAAAATTAGAAGTAGTCAGAGCGTTAGTTGGCCATGGAGTAGGATATGATTTGCATGAAGAGCCGCAAGTTCCTAATTTCGGAAACGCTGGGTCAGGGGTAAAGCTCGAAGAAGGAATGGTTATTGCAATTGAGCCAATGGTTACATATATCAGCCCTGAGGTTATTACGGCTGCTGACGGATGGAGTATTGTCGCATTATCTGGAAAGCCGTCCGCACATGAAGAGCATACAGTTGCAATTACAAAAGATGGGCCAATAATTTTAACTACCTCGCATGAGTAGCGTTATTGCTCTGGATATTGGTGGAAGATATATAGGAATTGCAGCGCTTGATCACTCCGGAAAAATTCCATATCGCTTTAAGACTATAGATAGAAAACAAGAGAGCGCATTAGATGCGATTAAAAAAATTTGCGAACAAGAAGATGTTATAACTATTGTCGCAGGCGTTCCATATCATGTCGAAGACGGTAGCGAAACAGAGCAGACGAGAAAAACACGCGCATTTATTGCTGAATTAAAGTCTATTCTTCCAGAGGCCATCGATTATATTGAAATTGATGAAACCCTGACGTCTCAAGAGGCAAAACGATTATTGGG
This sequence comes from Candidatus Anderseniibacteriota bacterium, assembly GCA_035480115.1. Lineage (GTDB taxonomy): Bacteria > Patescibacteriota > Andersenbacteria > UBA10190 > UBA10190 > HO2-45-11b. Next base: position 2,115 of record DATIIA010000118.1, read on the forward strand.
TATTGAAGGCGCTCCTGCGGCAGAAGAGCATGCTGAAGCTGCGCGCATCCTGCTTTCGGAATATCTTGCGAAACTGTAATAAACGCGGTACACAGTG
>DATIIA010000119.1:0-3708 GCA_035480115.1 Candidatus Anderseniibacteriota bacterium
AAAAGAAGGATATATTCCGCATCAGTATCATTTTCCACAAGAAGACAAGGCAACGGGCAGAATTATTTACGATAAGTTTTTGTTGTATCAAAATAAGGAGCCATTTTCTCGTCGTGAGCAGGCACTTCTTTTTATTCAAGACTTTTTCTCCAAGCAGGAGGAATTGAATGAAATTATAACGAACGGCAAAAAGAAAAGTGTGGTAGTAAGCGATCGTTTTGCTATGAGTACTATGGCGTATCAAACGATCGGACTTACAGGAAATGCGAGAAAAAAAATGATCGATTGGATTACATGGTTGTGTTACAAAGGCAAACCAGTACTACCAAAGCCTGATATCGTTTTATTTCTTGATACACCAGTAGAAATTTCATTATTGCGATTAAAAAACAAGAAAAAAGATTTTCATGAAAATCGGGAAAAGCTTACTGCGTTTAGAAATAGCTATCTCAAAGTCGCCAAAGAACAAAAGTGGATTGTATTTAATAGCGTTGATGAAAACGGGGAACAGCGAACGCGGGAAGAATTGCATGAAGAGATTTGGAGCGCAGTGCACAAACGATTGACAAAGTAGCTTGAAACAGAGCAAAATCAAGATTGGTCTTTCAACAAAGAGGGTAAAAAAGAAGGAGCGGACATGTCCGGAGAAAAGATGGAGTGGTGGAAAAAGTGGGGCATTATCGGAAATATTCTGTTCTGCATATTTATTTTTTTCCGATTGATCTGGAAGAGTTTGGCGGAAGGCTAATCCCCTAGTTAAGGAGGGTGCAATGGAAACGCGAGAAGCTAATCGAGCGCAATCTCAGACAGGCTGGGTCGAGTGGATCGTTGTTGGCATGATTGCGGCCGCCATCCTCACTATATGTTTGTGGGGATCCGCAAAAAAGATGCTCGGCGCAGGAGGATCAGTAAAACAAACCAGTGTTCTTGAGAATGAGGAATGAAAGCATGCCCACGAAAAAAGAGGAAATGTGGGTAACGGTTGGATTTTATTTTTCGGTTGCGATACATATCATCGTTTTGATCATTTGCTTTGTTGGGCCGTTCTTCCTATCTCGTTTGCCCAAATCTTGATACCAATCGCCCGCACTGGATCCAATCGGATCTGGTCGCGGGTTTTTCATTGCATATAGAAATTGAGGGTGCTATAAAGGAATGGTTGAGGGGGTAGTTGCACACTCAAACCCAGGAGGATCGAAATGGCAATTTCGAAAAAAGTCACGTGCTGGACAGATCTTGTCATTGTATGGATGTTGCTGCTCGTCGTGATAGTTCTCGTCGTCGTCGCACCACAAGGTTCGTTCTCTATCAATTGACCAACACTAAACCTCGCTTTTATACGTAGCAATACGTCCAAAAGCGGGGTTTATTTTGTCTATCGTCCGCTACTTCCGAATCCTTTTTCGCCGCGTTCTGATTCTTCGAGGCTCGTAACTTCCGTAATTTCCGTAGGTTCAAATTTTTGTACAATACACTGAACAATTTTATCTCCAGCTTTTATTTCAAACGGTTCATTGGTGGAATTAAATAAAATAATTTTCCATTCGCCACGATATCCGGAATCTATGACACCTGCAAATCGATGAATGCCTTTCGATCCTAGTCCTGATCGGTCCCACAACAGTGCAACATATCCGGTGGGGATAGAACATGCGATACCGGTAGTAAACATATGGCGTTCTCCTGGCTGCAACGTATATGTTTCATTCGTATATATGTCTATTCCTGCATCTTCTGAATTTTCTTTAGTGGGCAACGTTGCATCGGGTGATAGTTTTTGTACGTGAAAAGGAATCATATGATAAGTGTATCGCAATCTCCTCCCCTTACCAAGGGGAGGCTGGGTGGGGTCTCGCGTCGCGTACTGACCCCCTCTAACTCCCCCTTGGTAAGGGGGAGAAACTACTCAAATTCTTTCGAAATTGCAGTTTCTGTAGTGCCTTGCTTGCTATGATATTTCGCCCCGGGCTTTGACGTGTATGGTTGCTCTGCGGGAGATGAGAGCGGTTCAAAAATAAGTTGGCAAATACGCATTTTGGGATACAGCAAAATAGGTGCCATCCCAATATTTCGAAGTTCCAATGTAATTGCACCGCGCCACCCGGCATCAATATGGCCTGCAGTGGAATGAATCACGAGGCCTAGCCTGCCTAAGCTGCTTCTGCCTTCTACTCTTGCTGCGAGTGCATCGCCCCACTCTACCCATTCGAGCGTGGAAGCTAATACGAATTCGTTTGGATGAATAACATACGGCTCTTTTTTACTAATTGTAATTTCTTCCGTCATGCCTTTCGTTGTTTTTTTATCGAACGGATCTACGAAGGCTTGCTTGCGATGCTTGAAAAATCGGAAGGTATATCCGAGCCGCAAATCTAAGCTAGAAGAGCCTAATTGCTCTTTCAAATTTGGTTTAGGATCAACAATAATCTCTTTTTTTCTCAACGCTTCTTTGATATCTCGGTCTGATAAAATCATAGTGTCTTTTAAATTTATCCGACAGAACAAAAAGTGTAAAGCAGGCAGGGTGAGGGCAGATTTATTACCACAACGCAGACCCCCTCTACCTCCCCCTTGGTAAGGGGGAGAAACTCTGTCATACTTTCTGCATGAACTTAGTCCCAGTAATTGGCTTAGAAATCCATGTCCAGCTGAAGACAAAAAGCAAAATGTTTTGTGCATGCTCCAATGTATTAGGGGATGCGAAACCAAATACTGCCATTTGTCCTATTTGTATGGGGTATCCGGGAACACTTCCTGTTCCAAATGCACAAGCGATTGCTTGGATTCAAAAAGCAGGCGTTGCCTTAGGATGCGAGCTTGCGCAAGATAGCAAGTTTGACCGCAAAAGTTATTTCTATCCCGATCTTCCAAAAGGCTATCAGATCAGCCAGTATGATAAACCATTTTGCTTGCGTGGGTCGTTTCCACTTGTTGTGAATGGTAAGGAGAGAATAATAGGTATTACAAGAATTCATTTAGAAGAAGATGCTGCGAAAAATAGCCATTCCAAAGATGGGAAGAGTACGTTAGTTGACTATAACCGAGCAGGTACGCCACTTATGGAAATAGTTACCGAGCCGGATTTTCAATCTCCTGAAGAAGCAAAATTATTCTTGCAAGAATTGCAGCGTGCCATGCGAGCACTTGGAATTTCATATGCGGATATGGAAAAAGGGCAAATGAGATGCGATGCAAATATTTCATTGCGACAAGAAGGGGAGTCCATATTGCATCCGAAGACAGAAATTAAAAACGTAAACTCATTTAAGTTTGTAGAAAAGGCATTATTGTTTGAAATAGAACGGCAGAAAAAATTATGGGAACAAGGCGAGGTGCCTACCCATGCAACGCGCGGATGGAATAGCCAAACGGGCAAAACAGAAGCGCAACGAACGAAAGAAGAAGCTGCAGATTACCGATATTTCCCCGAGCCGGATATCCCGCCGTTTCATTTTACAATTGAGCAATTAGGAGAAATCAAAGCAAGTATTCCCGAAATGCCGTGGCAGGCTCGTGCACGATTCATGCGCGAATATGGAACAAGTGAAGCAAATGCAAACCTGTTATTAGGCGACGAAGAATTAGCCCATCTGTATGAAGATACCGCATCAGAAATTGCTCAAGCAGATTTGGACCGCACAGATATTATTGCAGAGGAACAGGGTGATCTTATGAAGCTTGCGGCGAATATTATTTTGCATGACGTTC
>DATIIA010000120.1:0-1543 GCA_035480115.1 Candidatus Anderseniibacteriota bacterium
TCTGCTGGGGAAGTTTGATGCCCGCAGTTTCTCTAGTTCTTCGTAGGTACATTCCTTTAAGTCGTGCGGCGAGCATCGCCATTCCACCTGGGCGAAACCCATACTTCCCCGTGTATGGATCCATCTCACAATAATTGCGCATGAATGCAGCTTTAGTGTCAAAGTCCTGTGGCCTTAGAATGTGGAGAAGGGAATAAATTTCCTGTGGACGGTTAAGAATCGGCGTCCCAGTGAGCAAGAAAACATTCTTGACAGAACGCTCACCTACGCCAGTGTGCTTGCAAATCTGGAACCAAGAATCACAGTTATTGCAGTAGTTCCGAGACATCGTCAACTTCTCGACACCCTTGTAAGCTGAGGTATCCGTTTCCTTAATTCGATGTGCCTCGTCACAAATGATGGTGTCGTAGCAAATCGACTCTAGTTCAATCAACAGTGCGCGGTCACGTGACCACGCCTCATAGTTGATAATCGCTACGTGATCTTGTTTCGTCATTCGCAAAACTTGCAGCATGGAGCGAACTTGTGCCTTCGGCTGGCGACCAAAGATTACGACAGGGCGTGCGGTCCACTTGCCAAGTTCCTCAGCAAATCCCGACATAACCTCACCGGGGCAAATGATCAGGATTTTTCGAGCTCCAATAAGATCGAGGGTAGCGATTGAAGTAAGAGTCTTACCGACTCCCATTGAATCGGCGAGAATAGCTCGTCGCGCAGACGCCAAGAGATAGGCTCCGTCGACCTGATGCTTAAGTGCTTTGTCTCCAAACTTATTTCCCGTTCTCCAGATGGCATCAGCCGAAACGTTATCGAAAGATCGGAGGGACTCGAAAAGTTTTCGCTCGACTTCTTCCGCTTCTTGTTCGACCCTGACTTGCTGCTCAAGTTCGACTTTCCTTCGCCGAATTCGTCGTACATTTGCGCTAATCTCCCATTTCGGTTCGGTTACACGATGCTTTTTCTCGTTGATTGTTTTGATCTGCTCTCGGAGAGCCAGAATTTGTGCGTCCAGTTCAGCTTCTTCTGCTTCAATTCGTGCAAGTTCTTCTTCGCATTCACCTTCTTCGATACGCGCAATTTCCAGATCATCCGAGAGCGTCATGACTACTTTCCTGCTTCCTTAATTCCACCGGGGTAATTTGCGTAAAACGCCTTATCTAACTTCGACACCAAATCGTGCCACTCGCGGAAACATCCGAACATGACGTAGGTTACGTATTCGGAGTATCCTCCATTCTCAGGCAACAACGGCTTTGCATCCCGGAATCTTTCACGTGGTGAGTGTACCTTACGCATTTTGCTTCCCTCCGTTTGTGTAGTTTCATTGTACCATACATTCGTTCACATGTCAAGAGGCACTATTTTACTGACCAAATCTTGTACCACCACTCTGCAAAGAACCAACCAGGATCTTCATTGTTGAGTGCCTTCAAAACCTGCCGAAAAAACCAGCCTTCACCAAAACTTCTTTCATCGTTCATTTCTGTGCTTGCCCTTGTCGGAAATGTCGAGCACAAAACGAACCGCCATAGCTGCAACCTGG
>DATIIA010000121.1:0-12360 GCA_035480115.1 Candidatus Anderseniibacteriota bacterium
TAGTACCAATCGATGCTTCATGCGAAGCCCTCCTCCGTGCGGGCCTTTTCCTCGAACGTTCAAATAATCGTCCACGAGGCCAACAAGTGCTGATGCAACTAATGCCCCAAGCGGAAGCAGTGTTTGAGGCCTACTTAAAAAATTCAACGCGAATGTAATAGGAGAAGGAAATAATTCACTGAGGATCCAGAACACGATTGCAAGTATTGTTACGGTTGCCCAAATAATAATACCTCCTCCAACTGGAGTACCGGCTTTCTTTGCGTGGAGTTTAGAATAAAGCGGAGTGCTTCCTGTATTACGAATATTTTTTCCAAATTTATAAATATACAAAATATTCGTGAGCACCGGAGTAAGTAAAAAAGCTATCAAAAAAGTAAGCGTTCCAACACCAACAACGCGAGTTACGTTCTCAACTAGGTTTGGATCAGAGAATGCAATCATGGCCACGTATAGTTTCTGTAGATGTACTCTACAACAGTCTTCATATCTTGAAAACGGTCATCGCTCCCAAGTATAACTGCCCCGATTTTTTGTCCTTTTGGACCTGTTGTAATAATTGCAAGATTCTCTTTTGCTGCCAGGGTATAGCCAGTTTTTGCAGCGAGAATTGGTAAGTACGTTCCAAGTAATTTATCTGTAGTTACAAAAACATGCTTGTTGCCTTCTAATGAAAAAATCTCTCCTTTTTGCTGAGACAAAAACGGTCTCAAAAAGGAATCGTTATATGCATTCATTAGCATATGCATAACATCGCGTGCAGTTGAATGTTGTGTGCCTTCTTCTAGGCCGGTTGAGTTAGCAAGCAATGTGTTAAAGAGCCCATGCGATGCTGCATACGTATTTGCGTAATTAACAAAATCGGATTCGGAGCCTTTTGTTGCTACGGCTAGCGAAACCATCGCATCGTTAGCGGATGGAATGAGGCTTGCTTCAAATAAATCGCGCGCTGCAACATGTTCTCCCGGAATTAATTTAATCCCTACCCCTTCATGTTGCGCCTTTATAACATCTTTCGGAATCGTGACTATAGTATCTGGAGAGATAAGGGACCGAGCTACGACGGTAGATAGTAATTTATTCAAACTGGCAATCGGCCGTTCTGCATCTGCGTTTCGTTCATATAATACAGTGTCAGTTGCGATGTCCCATACAAGTGCAGATTGGGCCGTAAGATCAACGTCAATTGCCCCCCCTGTTTTTTTAGGAAGTGCAGGAGCAGTTTGTTGGCTCACTGGTTCAGCAGGCGGAGTTTGCAATCCGGCCGGTAAGCACGTTGAAAGTGGCTGCTGTAATACTACGCAGCCGACAACAGTTGCAATGCCTTGGAACAGAGATATCATTTCGTTTCTTCGAGTAATCGATTCAAATGTTCGCTAATGGAAAGCGATGCAAATTCTGGCAATTCTTTTTTGTTTGTCATACCCAGTTTCATTAAAAATTCTTCTGAAATATCGTAGAGAGATGTTTGGCCCGCTGTCCTAATTTGTCGTAGCAGTCCGCGCAATAATAATTGCCTGATCATTCGCCGGGAATCTACGCCGCGAATCGTATCAATATCGTATCGAGAAATTGGTCCTCGATACGCAATAACAGATAATGTTTCCATTGCTGCTCGAGAGAGTTCTTTGTCATCTTGCGATAAGAATTGTGCAAGAAATTCTGCAACTGATTGTGATGTTACCAGTTGCGCATGAGTAGCAGTTGTTACTAGCGCTATGCCCTGTCCCTGTAATGCATTACTTATTTCTTGCAATGCTAGTACTATTTCCGCTTCTTGTACGTTCAGAATTTGAGCCATTTCAGATAGTAAAACAGCCTCACCTGCCGTGAATAACAGCGCTTCAATATGTTGGGCCAAGCTCGTCATAGTTTATGTACAGTGAGTGTACTAAAAGCATCTTCTTGTTCCAAGCGCACAGAATTTTTTCGCGCCATTTCAAGAATAGCTAAGAATGAAAGGGCTTGATCTTGCCGCGAGGACCCATGAACAGTTTCTTGAAAGACTAGCTTGTTTGCAAGCTCTAAGCGGTCTCGAAATAACGCGAATATTTCTTGTAATGATCGTCCTCTTCGCGTCAGATGCGCCGATGGTTGAGGTGCAGGAGGTATCCTGTCAATTAAATTGTGCAGGGCAGCTGCGAGAGATAAAGATGTAATATCTGGCATCGAATCGTCGTTTTGGGGTTCACTAAATTCTCCCTCGGCAAAATAATGGGCTGGCAAAAGCTCGTGCAGTTTCCATCTGGTCCGAAGCGCTTCTGATACTTCTCTGAATTTTTCATATTCTGCAAGTCGCTGGCGAAGATGTAATACTTCTTCATCTTCTTCCGATTGTACCGATGGAAGCATTTGTCGAGCTTTAATCAAAAGCAGCGTCGAAGCAACTATAAGAAAGGATCCTATAATTTCAGAATTAATCTCATATTCTTTTATGTACGCGAGGAATGAATCTGTTAATTCTTTAAGAGAAATATCCGCGAGCTTCACCTGTTCCTTTTTTGCAAGCTCAACTAAGAGGTCGTAGGGCCCTTCGTACTGTTCAATATGAACTTCCGGAAGCACGGATTGCATTCCTATCATCATACCATTTTTTATTCGTGCACTGGCACTTGTTTTCCTCGGAATTTCCAAAAATATTTTATTGCAGACTTAATATGTTCTCGCGTAGGTCGGCTGGCTAATATTCCGATAATTGGGTTTCGCTCGCTGCTGCGCTGGTGAAAATGTGAAAATACCGCCGCGGGTACATACGTAACGCGCCATCTCTTTTCCCAAAACCTGCGGCACCAATCAACGTCTTCAAAGTATAAGAAGAACTGTTCGTCCATTTTCCCTACTTTTTCTAATGCTTTCTTGCGAACCATTAAACATGCACCCATCAACCAATCTACATCTTTATTTTCTGTATGATCAAAATCTTTCATGAGAAAATTTCTAATTGTTTTTTTGCCAAATTTTGTCTTTCCTAAAAATGTTCGTCTATATATAATGGTCAAAATAGTATAAAACCGATAGCACGAGTATTGCAGCTTTCCGTTCGGGGAAATTAATTTACCACCCGAAACTCCGACATATGGATTTTTATCCATAAAGTCGAGTAATGTTTGGACTGATCCAGGTAATGCGATCATATCCGGATTCAAAATTAAGTAGTATGATCCTTTTGCTTTTTTGAGCGCAACATTTACACCAGCTGCTAATCCCATATTTTCTGGATTGTCGATCACTGTAATTTCAGGAAAATCAGAACGCAATAAGTACACGCTGTCGTCTCCAGAATTATTATCAACAACAATAATCTCTGTAGATTTGGGCAAATCTTTCAACAAAGATTCAACCAACGCGCGCGTAAGCTGCCACATCTTATAATTGACGACGATAATTGACAATTTCATATAATACGTGTATATTTTTCAGTTAGGTTACTATTGACCTATACAGTGCCACAGTGGCACGAAAACGTTCAAAACGCAACGGTTAGAAAGGTTCGTTAAAAATGAATACAGATGCTCGACTATATAATCTTCCACCGGATGGAGAACTTGAACCAGTCGCTGGATATTTAATTGACGAACTCATGAAAAGAAAGATCTTGCTTTTCATGAGTTTCCCGAGCCCGGTCATCTGATCTGGATGAAAGAGTGTATGCAAGTCTTACTCCGTGTTTATATAAGTCGCATGGAATATGATACAGATGCCATGGCTATTGCGTTCAGATCGCACAAAGATGACTTAATATCGATCTGGCATCTGAAGGTTCTTCTCGTTGATGTTCAAGCTCCTCCACGTTAGTTACTCGAGCCCCGCGTACTCGCCTCTTTGGCCGGTACGCGATTTTTTATTACTGTCATTCCCGCGAAGGCGGGAATCCACGTCGCTAGCGCTTAGATCCCCGATCAAGTCGGGGATGACAATCTTGTCACTTCCCCCTTCTCTCGCATCATCTTTAGTCCTCGCCACGTTTCTTTCCATACAGAAAATAAATCTGGTGAAAATAAAGACAGAATAAAAAAGACAGACAGCCTTGATTTTATAAATGGCCAGTGAAATATAATTTCTCTTCTAGATGCGTTTTTTGCAATCATCCACATGTAATTTCGAAGCGACCATTTTGTACGCGGGCTAGTAATACGTTCTTGAATTGCAGATAAGTTCAACCCCCAATTAAAGAGTCCACGTTTGCCAAGTGTTCGTGCGTGGTAACTTACGAGCACTGGAATATATCGTACTTGCCAACCCATATTGTTTAATCTCCAGCCCAAGTCCACATCTTCTTTGTACAAAAAGAATTGTTCATCGAAAATTTGATTATGTTGTGCAACTTCGCGTAATGCTTCAACTCGGTACAATCCACAGCCTCCGGTTACGGCAAGTAAGTCGGTAATAGTTTCATATTGTCCCATATCTTGTTTATTGGATCCTCTCTCTTTTCCATTTAATGAAAGTGTATGAACAATTCCTGCAGAATCTATAATTTTTTCCCCATTCTTTCTGTATAATTTCCCCTGCACTGCTCCAAGTTTGGGATTAGTTTGCATTGCATCGAGTAATTTTTCTATGCCGTCCCATATAATTTCCTGGTCTTGATCGAGTGTCAGGATAAACGGCGTGGTGCATTTCGCAATGCCCATATTATGTGCTGCTGCAAAGCCAATATTTTTTTCTAGCTTTAAAATATCCGCATGAGGCAATATTTCTTGCATAATTGCAACGGAATTATCTGTTGACGCGTTGTCGATGTATTGAATGTCAGCAATAGCTCCTGGCACATGCGAAAGTGCTTCTGCTGTTTGGCGAAGGTGCTTAGCTCCATTCCATCCCAAAACCTGTATAGTGAGTAATTTCTCCATATCCGCACTATACACCTTATCGTGGTATTATGAACAAATGAGTGTATATGTGGCCATTTTAGCAATTGCAGCCATCGATGCTATTTTTATCGTTTTATCGCAAACAGCGCTATGGCAAAGGAAAGAATATCGCATAGATCGTATGCGAGCATATATTAATTCTCCCGAGCTTGATATGAAGCAAGTTGGTATATGGATCATCGCAACTATTCTTGCGGCGCTTGGGTTTTGGTATATGGCGTGTTCTCTGGTGAGCATGCTTGTGCTATTGGCAGCATATGCTCTGCGTGCAACTACAAGAGGTATTTTTCGGCCGAAACTTACAGCACGATCAATTGCTGTTACTGGGATAGCACTTGCAAGTATTTTATTATTAATTGCATTTGTACCTAGCGCTGCGTTAATAGCTTTTGTAGTTGTTCTATCGCCTGTTATAAATGCTCTTGTAGTTGGTATTATTACGACTCCGGCGATGCTTAAAAAACGATCCGTAATTTCCAAAGCAATTTCATATCGTAAAAATCTCACCGGCCTTACTGTTATTGGAATTACGGGAAGCGTTGGAAAAACATCCACCAAAACCTATGCCCTGCATATACTGGAAGGCGATACTCGAGAAGTAATTGCAACCCAAGCTCATCGCAATTCACCATATGTTGTTGCAATAGATATGATTACTCGAGTTACTGCAGCCACATCAACATACATTGCAGAGCTAGCAGCGTATCGCCCAGGAGAAATTGAAGAATTATGTAGCATCGTACAGCCGTCTATCGGAGTTATCACTGCAATTACCAATCAGCATGTTGCAATGTTCGGAAGCTTGGAACGTTTAGCTCGTACAAAATGGGAATTAGCAGAAGCATTACCCGCACAAGGAACGTTGATATTAAATAAAGATGATAAGAATATTACTGCGTTGGCTCATGAAGCAAAGCAACAGATACTTTGGTATTCGATGCGCGAACAAGCCGATGTTGCGTTTGAACATATTGCGTTACATATCGATCATACGCAGTGCGATCTCGTGATAAATAATCAGCGACAGCATGTTGATATTTCTATAGTAAGTCGTGGACAACTCGGTTCTGTGTTGGCGGCGTGTGCTATTGGATTTGCTCGCGGAATGTCAGTAAGTGAAATTGCTACCCGTCTTTCCACTCTTCCGAGATTAGAGAAAACAATGGAATATAGAAAACTCTTACATGGAGCGGTTATTATTGACGATAGCTATTCTGCAAGCGAAGCATCGGTAATAAATGCAATTGAATATCTTCGTGAGGTCGGTGACGAAAAGTCGTTGCTTATTCTTGTGCCAATTATAGAGCTTGGATCAGAAGGAGCTATCGTTCATGAAAGAATCGGAAAAGCGCTTGCTGAAGTACCGTTTCAAGTGATGATATACGGGAATGCATATAAAACAGATATAGTACGAGGGCTTGAAGGCGCAATTTCAAATAATATTGCTTGGTATACTGATCCCAAGATACTCACTCACGAAATTGAGGAGATAAGAACTGCTAAGAATATTATTGTCATTGAAGGGCGTGTGCCGAAAAGTACATATAATGCGCTTATATGAACAGACCGATAGCAATTTCCTTATCTCCAAATACAGATACAGAAGATGTATCACTTGCAATACGTTTATTGCTATCATCCCGCCTGCGTGATGACACTACAATTTTTTCACATATTGCGCATCGTATATCGGCACGGTTTGATCATCGGTTTGTAGTACTTCATTCCAGTGGCCGCCAAGCACTATATGACCTTCTACGGGTGTATGCTATCGGCTTAGGTGATGAAGTAATTATCCAGGCGTTTACTTGTATTGCGGTTCCTGAACCAATTTTATGGACTGGCGCGACGCCGATATATGCTGATATAAAAAAAGATTCATATAGTATTGATCCTCAAGACGTTATAAAAAAAATTACTTCAAATACGAAAGCTATCATTGTTCAACATACATTCGGTATACCTGGGCCGATTGAAGAAATAATAACCATAGCCGAAGAAAAAAATATTATTGTTATTGAAGATTGTGCTCATGCATTTGGAGCGAGTCTTTCTGGGAAGCCATTGGGCACATGTGGAGATGCAGCTATTATAAGTTTTGGAAGAGATAAATGCCTATCCTCAATATATGGAGGCGCAACAATTATAGAATCGCGCGAACACATGGAAAAATTGCGTGCATTACACAATAAACGAAAACAACCTCCTCTTTCATGGATTATTCAACAACTTCTGCATCCTATTTTATTTTCAATTATTATCCCGTTTTATTTTATTGCAGGTATAGGAAAGTCCTTACTTGTCGTATCTCAAAAATTGGGATTGTTGAGCAAGGCTGTGGAGTTTCAGGAACGGAAAGGACGTAAGCCTACTCATATTGAATATCAATATCCCCCTGCGCTGGGGCATTTATTATCATTACAATTACAAAAAGTTGATGATATGAACAATCGTCGTAGTGAAATTGTGAAACGATATATACACGAACTTGCAGGGAGCGTTGCTTCGTTGCCGAGTTATCAAGAAAAAAGCAATCCGTCATGGCTTCGTTTCCCCATTCTTGTCCATAATCAAAAGGAATTATTAGTAGAAGCACATGAAAAGAATATGCTTCTTGGTGATTGGTATGATGCTGTGCTCGTGCCTGCATCGAGCGATACAACAGAGTTTAGATACAAGCCTAATTCTTGCCCTGTCGCTGAAAAAGTTGCACATGAAGTAATAAACTTGCCAACATACCCTTCCCTCACGGATACTCAAGTAACTGAAATTATTGCTTTCGTAAAAACCTATGCAATGTAAAGAAATAGTAAATCAACAAGAGTGGGACGATTTTGTATTGGCACAGTTGCCAAATACATTTTTGCAGTCGTGGCAATGGAAGCGCGTGCAAGAGCAAGACGGTGAACGCGTTGCAATGCTTGGTTTTTATGAAAACAATGCTCTGTGCGCCGTGGCTTTACTTATTACCGTTCATGCAAAACGAGGAAATTACTACTTATGTCCTCATGGGCCGATTCTAAAAAATACAAAAGATGTAAAACAAGTTCTTGAGTTATTAAAAGAATATTGTTTGCAATGTAAAAGCTCTGATCGCACTGTAGTGTTTCGCATTGCTCCTCTTGCAGAGAATAATAAAGAAAATCAGAAACTATTCCGAGAACTTCATTTTCACGAAGCTCCGATGCATGTACACGCAGAATTGACCTGGGTGTTGGATTGTTCAAAGCAAGAAGATATTCTATTGCGTGAAATGCGCAAAACAACTCGACATGCAATTACAAAAGCAGAAAAAGAAGGGGTAGAAGTCGAAATTATTCCCGATGTATCAGCGCTCGAACGATTCTGGCCGCTTTATGAACAAACTACGAATCGTCATGGATTTGTGGCGTTTCAAAAAAAATTTATGCAGTCTCAAGCGGAAATCTTTGGACAATCAGATAGCATGTTCTTTGTAATTGCAAAATATGCTAATAAAGATATTGCAGGCGCAATGTGTATGCAATTTGGAAATACCGTATTTTATTACCACGGAGCCTCGATAAAAACTTCAGTTCCTGCAGCGCAGTTAGTTCAATGGAGCGCAATCCAAGAAGCGAAAAAACGAGGCGCTACGAGATATAATTTCTGGGGTATTGCGCCGGAGCATGAAAAAAATCATCCATTTGCGGGCATCACTGTCTTTAAGAAAGGATTTGGCGGATATGCTATTGATTATATGCATGCGCAAGACTTTCCTCTTTCATTGAGATACTGGCTAATGTGGTTCATTGAAATGCTTCGCAAAAAAAAGCGCGGGTTTTAAAAAAGAAATCCCGTATGTTGCATCATGCAATATACGGGGGCGGGTTAGATAACCCAAGTATGGATACTTCGACGTTTGTTGGATTTTTGCACAACCGGTTTTTTTGGCAGCAGCTGGCAGACCACATAATTGCAAAGACCTTGAACGGTCTTTTGTTCCATCCCAGTTTCTAGATTTAAGCGAATGCCGTGATGAACCGCAAGCCTTTCAAGAACCATTTGTTGTTTTGTTGGGGTGCAACCAAGTGTAACCAAGTCGCTCCCTCGAGTGATTTCAACGAGCTGAATTCTGAGAATGTTTGCAAGGGTCAATTGAACGGTGTCGAAAATTTCTTCGTGAGTCACGAATAGACTCCTTTCTTTGAGGATCTAGTTTTCAAATAACAAACCCACTAAAAATAAAATACTACTAGATTGTTATTATGTCAAATTTCAGATTGCGATATCAAAGCAGCCAGTATCCAAAATATTGCATTGGTTGGGTACACATCCCAAATGTCTACAAATAATGCTTGAATAATAAACGTCGTTATAAAACCCACTCCAATTATACCAAGCATGCGAGATAGTCTGGATTTATTTTTCGTAATAATTTGCATAGAAGCCGAAAAAAATCTCCAAAATAACCATAAGGTAAATGCCACGCCTACAACACCCATTTCAATAAATGTTTTCAAGTATTGATTATCAACGAGTGTGGCATCTTGAGATAGTTGGATTGTACGGGATGCGCCGGATGCAATATCAAAAGCAGTAATATCTTGGCTAATATCAGTTTGAGTGATACTGCTTCCCAGTCCCTTTCCAATAATTGCATCAGCATTGGACGTTTGTGCAATAAGTTGTGTTACAAACCCTAGGCGATCTGCATTGCTTGCGTATGTCGGATCGAATGCGCTTCGTAGAAATGTTCCCACATGAGTAAAACGGAAAATGCCAAATATAATAATGAGAAGAATTATGATAGATGTTGAAACATGTTTTTTCTGTAGTTTTATTCCACCCGTATTTTTCCACAGCAATGTTAGTCCGATCATTCCCATTCCTGCTACAAATGCGATCCACGAAGCACGGGTATATGTATAATAAAGCAAAGGCAATGTTGCAATAAAAAGAAATGCAATCGCTAATCTGTTTTTTACATTCTTATAACCCGCAAGCAAGTACCCGATACAAAGCATTGCTGCAGTGACAAGAAATTCTGCAAATACAGTAGGATGTCCAAATGTACTTCCCATTCGTGGAATCCATACTTGTCGTACAGGATCAAATCGAAGTACGGTGCTGTCGGGAAAGAATTTCAACTGCATAACGCCAAGTATCATAACGACAACCAAGCTGGCAATGAACCATACGAATCGAGTTCGCATAATTTTTTTACTATGAGGTAAATAGAGAACTGCAAAATATAAAATAATATAGAGAAGAATGTCGCGTAAGCGCAAAGCTGCAAGAGCGTGCGATGATGCATGCACAGTCTCAACTATCGCCCATCCTGTTAAGGCAATAATGGGTGCAAAGAATGCATTTTTCCGATAAGGTAATGTTTTTGCGAAAAGCGGAGCCGCAAACGTTTTTACGAATAATGTCGCTATTATAATGTCTTTGAGAAAGGTCGCATTTTCTAATGTTTGAGTTACTTTCAAGAGCGGAAGTAATGGAGAAATAACAATAAAAAATAACAGCCCTTCTTCCGCATGTTCCCAAACCCACCAAGCGACTATTGCAAACGCAATCACAGAGAGGCCCATCTGCACGCTGATAACAAGCGATACTACAATTGCAGAAATAATAGCCACTACACCCCATATTGAAATAAGTGGGAGTAAGGAAATGAAGAATCCTAATGGGTACAATGCGAGTAAACATGTATATGCAATAGTACCCAGATGCTTTTTTGCATAAGCCAGAGCGCTCATGAGAAAAGGCATTGTTTTTTTGGGCCCGCGTAACTGATTAAAACTTACACCCCCATAATGCATAACTTCCCCTTCAGGAGAATATATAATTTCCCATCCAGTATTGACTGCTCGTTTGCAATAATCAACTTCTTCAAACCATACCCAAAATGTTTCATCAAGTAATCCAATGTTTTGTATAACCGTATTTCGTATTAAAAATGCTGCACCCATAACTTGATTGACGGCTTGTTCCTTTGAGTAATCAAAATCGCTTGCCATATATTTTTTCCATAAGGGAAGAAATGGAAAAATCCTATGAAGCTTTAAAAATAACATTGCAAGAATAGGAAACGTTGGAAATGTTCTCACCGATTCTTGCGTTGTCCCAATCGGATGTATAAGTTTACAGCCCACGATGCCAGCTTTTTTATTTTTTTCTAAAACATTCACTATCCGCTCAATCGCATGGGCGCGAACTTCGGTATCTGGATTTAAAAGCAATATATGGTCATTTTCTCCGCCATGTTTGTGAATATAGCTAATGCCGATATTTGTTGCTTTTGCGAACCCGAGATTTTTTTGTTGAGCTAATAAGGTAATCTTGCTTTCCCCTCTCCTTACTAAGGAGAGGGAGGGGGTGAGGTGAAACGAATTATCATGAGAATTATTATCAACCACAACAATATGCTTGATGTGGGAATATTCGGGTAATACGAGAAGTGAATCAATACATTTCTTGAGTAGCTCCCCTGTATTCCAATTCACGATTACTATCGATACCGATTCCATATATGGTATAGTATGGTGTATGGCGCATCGCGATGCAATTACCACTTATCTGAATGAGCAATTGCCCGTTGGAGATTTTCAGGATCCTAGTTTCAACGGATTGCAAATAGAAGGCAAAGAATCGGTTACAAAAATCATTACAGGAGTTACGGCTGGCAAAGAATTATTCGCTCGAGCAGCAGAAGTTGAAGCAGATTTTATCGTAGTGCATCATGGGCATTATTGGAGGTACGGAACTCCTTCTCTTACGGGATGGGAAAAACAGAGAATAGATATTTTGTTAGATCATAAGATTTCTCTCTATGCATCTCACCTCCCGCTTGATAAAAATCCGAAATTTGGAAATAATGCGCAAATCCTATCTTTATTAAATGCTGAAATTACTGATGATTTTGCATCTCACGAAGATGCGAGCAGTAGTTATACCGGAATGATTATGCGGGGAAAGCATCTTGATGAAATTGTTGGAATTTTAGAAACTTCTTTGAATACAAAATGTATTACGCTTCCCTTCGGCCCGGCCATTGTTCGTACTGTTGCAGTAGTTTCGGGAGGTGGCGGATATAAGGCATTCGCAGAAGCGCTTGATGCGAAAGTCGATTTATTTATTACTGGAGACACCGCAGAAATATATAATGATGCAAAAGATTCCGGTACAAATGTTATTTTTGCAGGCCATCACGCAACCGAGCGCCTTGGTGTCAAAGCGCTCGGTGAACTTCTTCAGAAAACATTCGAAATAAGAGTGGAATTTATTGATATCCCCACAGGGCTTTAGCCCCAAAGAGTAACAATTGCTCCAATTATTACGAATTGAACGAGGTTGTACCCTGCATTCAATGTATATAACTTATATGATTTTCCTTCCCATAACACTGAACCAAGCAGCAGAGGTGCTGCAAATCCAAGCCACGCGAAGAAGCCGATCATTACGCCATCGCTTAGGGAAATAGCCCCCATTGTCTTCGCAAACATACCAAGAACAGCAGCTA
>DATIIA010000122.1:0-5687 GCA_035480115.1 Candidatus Anderseniibacteriota bacterium
CAAGTAGATTTTCCGGTGCTCTATGCATCTGCGATTAACGGAAAAGCAGGGAAGGAAGCTGATTTATCCGTAATGAAAGATATTACGCCGATTTTCGATGCCATTATTGAATATATTCCAGCGCCCGTAGTTACGGACGACCCGATGCAGCTGTTAGTTGTAAACGCAATATATGATACCTATAAAGGCCAGATCGTTATTGGGCCTTTAAAAAGCGGGTCGATAAAAAAATTACAAAAAGTAATGCGGATTACTCGAGATGGTCAGCACGTGCCTGCTGAGGTTGCATCTGTGATGACCTTTGACGGACTCGGCAGAGTAGAAGTGGATGAAGTATTCGCAGGCGACATTGTGGCAATTGCGGGTATTGAACCTGTGAAAATTGGGGAGACAATTGCGGATTTTGACCACCCAGTCGCACTACCCGTTATCCATATTGATGAGCCCACGGTAAAAATGAGTTTTTCTGTAAATACATCTCCATTCGCAGGGCAAGAAGGAGAATTTTCTACCGCACGTCATTTAAAGGCTCGATTAGAGCGAGAAACGCTTTCCGACGTAGCATTGCGCGTTGAAATTGCAGAAGGAACGGATTCCATGTTTACGGTATTTGGCAGAGGAGAATTGCATCTTGCTATTTTAATTGAAAAAATGCTTCGGGAAGGATACGAATTTCAAGTTGGCCGGCCCCAAGTAATTTTCCATGAAAAAGATGGAAAGAAAGAAGAGCCATTCGAGGATGTATATTTTGAATGTCCGGAAAATGCTGCTGGTACAGTGATTGAAAAGATGGGAAAGCGAAAAGGAGAAATGAAAGATATGCGTGTTGAAAACGGAACAGCGCACATGCACTTCTTAGTTTCAACTCGAGGACTTATCGGATACCGTTCGGAATACTTAACAGATACAAGAGGAGAAGGAATTATTAATTCCATTTTCCATGGATACTTGCCGTATATTGGAGAAATTGCAACCAGCCACCATGGGTCATTAATTGCTCATGAAGATGGAGTAAGCACTACCTACGGATTAGTGGGTGCTCAAGGACGAGGAAAATTATTCATCGGTCCGCAAGTAAAAGTATATGAAGGAATGATCGTGGGCCAGCATATCCGCGCCGAAGATCTTGATGTGAATATCTGTAAAGAAAAACAGCTTACCAACATGCGATCTGCCGGAGAAGGAGTTTCCGAAGCGTATCATACGCCAGTCAGTATGAGCCTTGAAGAATGTATCGAATACTTGGGTGATGATGAACTATTGGAAGTAACTCCAAAAAGTCTGCGACTGCGCAAAATGCATCTGAAAAAACATTTGCGCAAACGAGGCAATAAGAAATCATAATAATCTGGTATGCTATCAGCATAGTGTTTCTATGCTTGGTATATTTCGTAGAATGCGCAGAAGGTCAATTCAATCATTTTCGATTGAAGAAGTTGCGCGTGCGCACGAAAATGGGACGGAGACTGCTCTCATGCACGGAGCTAGCCACGGAGAATTCGTGGGCGATTTCGTATTCGGCGGAATCGATGGCGTTATCACAACCTTCGCGATTGTTTCTGGGGTTGCAGGGGCTCATTTATCAGCGGGTATCGTATTAATAGCAGGAATCGCGAGCCTGCTTGCTGACGGATTTGCAATGGGAGTGGGCAATTTTTTGAGTATTCAATCAGAACAAGAGCATTTTAACCAAGAGCGTGCGCACGAAGCATGGGAAGTGGAGCATATTCCAGAACATGAGAAAAAAGAGATTGAAGACATCTATCGAGCACAAGGATTTTCAGGAGAAACTCTTTCCCGTATTGTAGAAAATATTACTGCGGATAAGGATCGATGGATTGATACTATGATGCGAGAAGAGCTTCATCTTGCTCCGCAATCTCGGTCTGCATTATCTGCAGGATTTGTTACATTCGTTTCCTTTATAGTAATTGGCATTGTGCCACTATGTTCCTATGTTCTTGCGCTTTTCTTTCCTCAACTGCTTGCGAGTACGTTTATTCTCTCTGTTATATTTACCGGCATTGCATTATTCGTTATCGGCGCATTAAAGTCGCTTGTTACCGGACAATCCATGTTCCGCTCTGGAATGGAAATTTTGCTGGTGGGCAGCTTTGTTGCATTCGTGGCATATGTTGTCGGATTTTTCTTAAAAGATTTGCCGCTATGAGTATCGATCCTAAGACCACGATTGGCCACGTGCATTTAAAAGTTTCAGATATTGATACTGCGCTAAAATTTTATAAAGATATACTAGGATTTGAAATCCAATCTCACATTGGCGATCAGGCAGTCTTTCTTTCTGCTGGCGGATACCATCATCATATTGGGTTAAATACATGGGAAAGCAAAGGCGCTACACCGCCTCCTGCAGGACATACCGGGTTGTATCACGTTGCAATTTTATTGCCAACACGAAAAGCGCTCGCAGAAACAGTGAAGCGAATTATAGACGCGCAGTATCCAATTTCTGGATCATCGGATCACGGTGTCTCAGAAGCGATATACCTTGATGATCCAGATGGAAACGGTATTGAACTCTATTGTGATCGCCCACAAGAGCAATGGCTCAAAGATGAAGCGGGAGAAATTGCGATGATCACGAAATATTTAGACATCGATCAGCTTCTTAAAGACGAGCTTTAGCTGCCGCAATGCTTGCAGTCAACTTGCCCAAAGTAATCCCCTTGGCCCTCTGGGGCTAAGCTTTGTATAACGAGTGCTTTACCGGAGCTTGTTGCCCATACAGTGACGGGGCTTCCTTTTCGAATTTCATTTGTTGCATTCCAACGGACTTCATCGCTCGCGTTAAACAGAAGAACCCCTCCTTTTACTTGCGTATCAGGAGTAATACTGAATTTAGGCCATTGTTCTAGTCCATTTTTATTGATGCCGAATAATTCAATTTTATTCTGATTTACTTCTGTTACCGTGCCGGTAAAGGACCATACGGCAGGCATTGGCATTGGTGCAGCATAGATAGGTGCAGAAAAAGCAAACGCACACACCATTGCTAAAGCAATACCTCCTATTCGCATATTGTTGAAGATGTTCATACTCTATCACCTTCTTTCATATTATAAGCATACAAAGCCTCAAACTGATCACAAGGGAATATGGTAATATTATGTATATATGAATTGGGTTGTATATGCATTACTATCAGCATTTTTTGCATCTCTGGTCGCGATATTTGGGAAGATTGGAATTAAGGGCGTTGATAGTAATCTCGCTGTAGCTATAAGGACTATCATCATAGTTGGGTTTGCGTGGGTAATCGTTTGGTATCAGGGGAATGCGAACGATGTATTTAAAATTTCAAAATTTTCCCTCACCTTTATTATCCTATCTGCATTTGCAACAGGATTATCGTGGCTCTTTTATTACAAAGCTCTGCAATTAGGAGATGCATCTCGCGTAGCTCCAATCGATAAAGCAAGTTTGGCGCTTACGATTTTAATGGCATTTATAGTGTTAGGGGAAAAACCAACCCTCGGAAACGTCCTCGGAGGTTTGTTAGTCGTCGTAGGGGTATTCGTGTCTGCGTTTGTGAAGTAGAGCTGCATAGCGCTCAAAAACAATTTTTTAATAATACGGGATTATTATTTATGCTCTCAATTAAGCCTTTTTTAATGCTTAATGAATAGTAATATAAAATACATTTGACAATTATGCAATAATTATGCTATTATTACAGGTTGGTTGATATTCTTGTTTTTCTGCACAGAAGCTCATTAACAGGAGAAAATCATGAGCGCATTGAGAATCGTTGATTCTTGGGCATCCGTTGCGGATGCTGGGGTCTTGGCCGTAGTCCCCGCAGATGATTGGGACTTTGCTCGAAGAGTAGCATTGGACACTCTCCAATGCTTGCAAACAAAGGCCGAGGTTGCGAAGAATCAGATTGCCAATCGAGTTCGTCAACGGCTCCTCGAAGAGGAACATTTCCCTCCGGAGGAAGTTGAAGAGCTCAGTCCGGATGACCTGATAGCGTGTTTGGTTTAAAATCAAGCCCCTGTCGGGTATCATCCCAAAACGTCCCGCGTGTGATTTTCACATCACCCGGGACGCTTTTTTATATTGAATAAAATAAAAGGTCGCTTGACAAAATATGACGCTATACTACAATGTGATGTTCCTGTGTCGATCGTTGTTTGAAAACCAATCCCATAGTTTCAGAAAGGTAGAGCATGAGTACCAAAGACTTAAAAGATCGTCTGTATGCAACGTTCCTGAAAAAGCGTGATGAAATCATCGCGCTCCAAAATGAACTGCAGGAAAGACTCACTTGTGCAGTTCGGGAGTTCGTTGTTATGTTCGGAACTGACGCAGCAGCCTCGTTGGGCCCAACGAATCTTGTGCTGGCTCAAGCCGCCGGTACAAAATCCAAGAAAACTCGGCGTAAAACTTCCAGAAAGAAACCTGCGCCTGTGGGCGCCGAGAAAAAGAACCCAACCGGTCCAAAGCCAGAAAGCCTGACAGCAGGAATCGCAAGAACGCTTCCTGCAGCATTGAGCAATCTGAATGGCAAGTTTACGGTTGCTGATGTTTGCGCGCAGCTTACAGCGAACGGGACGCCCCAATCTCTTAAAAGTGTGTCCTTGTACCTGTCGAAGCATTTCGCAAAGCAGGGCCTTAAGGTGATAAAACAGATGAAACCCAAACGGGTTAACTTCTACGAAAAAAAGACAACGAAAAAGTAACGCGACGGCATTTTTTCAAAGCCGAGCAACACCCCGCAACGAACTCTCCTTCGTTGCGGCTTTTTATTATTGACATAATAGTGTGCATAGTGTATCATTTTACAACTGTTACGGAACGTTCGTTTCCAATTCAAAAACTTAAAGAAAGGAATAGTACCAATGGTACAAAGAAAACATATCACCAAAACTACTATTTGGAGCGTGTTTCAACGCCATCTTGAAGAAATTACGGCTCTTGAGCAACTTTTAGAAGGGCTTATCCAAGAACAACGAAAGCTCACCGAGTGCCTTGCATCAAAAAGGAGTATCGTGCAAACAGTAAGTGGATTACCGTGGGAGAAGGTGCAAGAAGCTGTTAAGCCCTCCGGAAACGTTGCTGTTGCAAAGAATTCGATTCAGTTTCATGTTTTGTGTGCAGTACGATACTACGAATTGGAAAATTCCTCTTCGCGTATCGATGCCCAATCAGTACGTATTCGAATTGACGAAGCGTGTGCAGGGTTTTTGGACAAGTATTCTCGAAATGCTGTTTCCAATGCAATGCGATTACTGCTTCACAAGGGATTGCTAAAAAGGAGAGGAGATTCCAAAATCATGCGATCACAATACTGTTTGACATCGCGAGGCAGTCAGGTACTTACTCAGTAATTTCTACAACCCAGAAAAAGGAAAGATGCGTTATGAACAAACGAAGAACAAGTGAAAAAACAAAAGCAGCTTCAAGGCTGCTGAAGAGACTCCTGCACGCATGCATGGAAGCTCATAATTTAAACACTCAAAAACAGTTAGCGCAATTTTTGGGAAAGGCAAAATCAACTCTCAACGGTTGGCTTGATGAGACATCCTTTGTCGTAATCAAGCCTGACGCGTTTCGACAGATTAAAGAGAAGTTGGGCGCGACCGATGAAGATGAAAAAATCATCGTCGAAGGTTACCCTGAGATAATAGTGCCAAATCGAAGCTCTTCTACCAGAAAGCAGCGGC
>DATIIA010000123.1:0-3852 GCA_035480115.1 Candidatus Anderseniibacteriota bacterium
ATATGTTGCGGGGTTACTTCTTGGCGTTCTCCCAATAGGAGATTGGTCTATCGTAATAACTTTATCCAAATGCTCTAAGCCTAAGATTTCCTTATGAGCACCCGGATGTGTTTTTGCCCGATGAAAATGTCGAGAAAGAACTTGGGATAAAATATCATTAATGAGAGTCGATTTGCCAGATCCAGAAACCCCCGTAATACATACTAATTTTCCTAACGGAATATCAACCGTAACATGTTTTAAGTTGTGCTCAGTTGCATCAACTATCACCAGTTTCTTTCCGTTGCCTTTTCTATAATGCTTCGGTGCAGGCACAGCTAATCTTCCGGACATATATTTTCCGGTAAGCGTATTACTCTTCATTAACTGCTTTGGGGTTCCTTGGAAAATAATTTTTCCACCATGCTCGCCTGCCCCAGGCCCCACGTCAATAACTTGATCTGCAGCACGAATCGTTTCTTCATCATGCTCTACAACTATTACTGAATTCCCAAGTTCACGTAAGTTCTTGAGTGTCTTAATAAGTTTCGTATTATCTCGCTGATGCAGTCCGATAGATGGCTCATCGAGAATATATAGCACACCCACAAGCCCCGACCCGATTTGCGTGGCAAGCCGAATGCGCTGTGCTTCTCCTCCTGCGAGTGTTCCCGCTTTTCTATTTAATGTTAGATAGGAAAGGCCGACGTCTCGCAAGAACGTAAGACGCGCAATAATTTCCTTTAAAATTTGTACTGCAATTTGTTGGTTCTGTTTTCCAAATGATTCAATGCTTCCTTTTTGTAATGACTGAAAATATTCCAACGCGTCATCTATGGGCATCGTAACCACATCATGAATTGATTTTTCACCTACAAATACAGAAAGCGGCGCAGGCTTTAATCGCTTCCCCAGGCACGTAGGACAATCTTTTTCCACCATAAACTGTTCGATTTCTGATCGTGCATGGTCAGAATCGGTTTCCTTATACCGTTTCATTAATTGCGGAATCACTCCAGAATACGACGTATACCAAAGTCCGCGACTCGTAGTAACACCGATCTCTTCATTTTCTGCATATAAAATAATATCCAAATCTTTTTTCGAAAGCTGTGAGATAGGCTTATCAACTCGAAATCCGTGTTTTTTTGCCAGCGCTTCTAACATTCGCTCATACCATCTGCTTCTTCCCGATTTGCTCCATGGCTTAATCGCTCCTTCTGCAAGACTAAGTGTTTTATTCGGAAGCACTAAATCAGGGTCAATTTCTTGCTTCGTACCTAAACCCGTACAATCCGGACATGCACCATGAGGAGAATTAAACGAAAAATCGCGCGGCTCTAAGCTTGCAACATTAATACCGCAATCTACACATGCAAATTCTTGTGAAAATAATATTTCTTCGCGCGTATCCATGTTTTCAAGAATGACTAATCCATTTCCCATACGCGTTGCGGTTTCCAACGAATCCATAAGCCGAGGCTTATCTGGTTTTGCTTCTACTACATATCGATCAACAACAATATCAATAGAGTGACGTTTTTGCTTATCAAGAGCAGTATCTTCCGCCTCTTCTATGGTGTATACCGATCCATCGATCCGAACGCGAGAATACCCTGCGGTGCGAGCCTCTTTTACTGCTGCCCTGCCGTCTCCTTTTCTGTCGCGAATAACGGGCGCTAAAATAAGCAACTTAGAGCCGACAGGGAACGACAAAATTCGAGTCGACATTTCTTTAATAGTTTGGCGCGCAATTATTTTTCCGCAATTCGGACAATGCGGGACTCCCGTTCGGGCATAGAGTAATCTCAAGTAATCATAAATTTCTGTTACGGTTCCGACTGTTGAACGCGGATTTTTTGTCGTGGATTTTTGATCAATCGAAATTGCGGGGGAAAGCCCATCAATCTGGTCTACATCAGGCTTATCCATCAAGCCTAAAAATTGTCGAGCATACGCGGAAAGCGATTCCACATATCTACGCTGCCCTTCTGCATAGAGCGTATCAAATGCTAATGAAGATTTCCCTGAACCGGATAATCCGGTTAGCACTACAAGCTTATCCCGAGGAATAGTAACCGTAATGTTTTTCAGGTTATGCACCCGTGCTCCTTTGATCACTATTTCACTCGCCATAAAGGAGAAGTATATACGCGATATCGACCCTTTGCAACTCTTTGTATAAAAAAATTGAGCGCGTATGAGTTCTTGTTCTCATCCGCGCTTAAAATACTCTGAATTAATTCCACTCTCCATCTTTCTTAGCTCCCCATTACCGAAACTTCAGAAACAATTTCCTCCAAATGAGCAAGTGTTCCAAAATGCTCAGCAATGGATTTTCCCCCGTGATCTGGGCATTTGTGCGTGATTAGACACACTTCAGCATTAAGCGGGGGAGAATTTAGAGGATAGGGACATGGGGACGTCCATCCTGAATCCAAATTCCTTGTCGCGTTTTCAGAGTTCTTTAAAAACTGGACACACGGCAAGCCCTCTTTCTGGCAATCCTTACAAATCAATGCAATCCCAGGAGGAATCTGCTGAGTCTCTAACTCTAAGGAAGATAGGAAATTCTTCACGATATAGCCTTTCTTTTGCAAGTCACAGAATCTAGTAAAGAACACTCTCTACCTACTTTTTAACCATACGCTTAATTATTTAAATTGTCAATATATGAAAATATATGCATACTAGGCATATGGACGAACAAACCATAAAAACACGTATTTCGGCACTTCCCCAGTCTCCTGGCATCTATATATATACAGATACTACAGGCAATGTTCTGTATGTAGGAAAAGCGAAAAATCTTCGTTCACGCGTACGCTCTTATTTTGGCAAAAGTGCTGATTTAGGGCCTGCGAAAGAAAAAATGGTAAAGCTGATAGCTGATATTGAAACAATTGCAACTCATACCGAATTAGAAGCGCTGGTACTAGAAGCAAATTTGATTCGAAAACATCAGCCGCCCTATAACGTTCTATTACGGGATGATAAATATTATTTGTTTATCAAAATTACAAAAGACATTCCTGCTCGCATATTCCCAGTTAGAAAAATTATTCAAGATGGGTCAAAATATTTTGGACCATACTCTTCTGCAAGTTCTGTACGGACAACGCTAAAACTATTGCGCAGAATTTTTCCGTTCAGGGAAGAAAAAGACCGTCCACGTGATATTATTTTTCCGCATACGCTGTTTAAGAATTATTTGTCCCCCTCATATGAGGGGGAGCGAGAGGGGGTAGTAAGAGACGAACTGAAACGAAACGACCCCTCCACTCCTCCCCTCATACGAGGGGAGGAAAACGCCACAAATGTTGCTCGTTTCCTCAATGGCAATCGGCAGGAAATTATACGAACATTACAGCAAGGAATTGAAGATGCGGCAAAAGATCTGCATTATGAACAAGCAGCATTGTTTCGAGACCAACTCCAAGCAATAGAACGCTTAGAAGGTTCTCAAAAAGTATATTTACCTCGAAAAGTTTCGTTCGATATCATAAGCATCAGCCAAGCGAAGCATCAGAGCGCAGGGAATGTGCTGCAAATTCGAGAAGGAAAACTGATCGGTAAACAAACATTCCTGCTTCGACATCGTTCATTTGTTATGCCCGAAGATATCCTGCGCCAGTTCATTATGCAATACTATAGCGTTGCACAGGACGTTCCTAAAAAAATATTTATACCCATACCATTGCCAGACGCAAAGACACTAGCAGAATGGATACAGAACTTCTCTCCCCCTTACCAAGGGGGAGTTGGAGGGGGTGACGTCGTAGAATTCGCAGTGCCACTTCGCGGAACCAAAAAGCAGCTTCTTGCGATGGGAGAGCTCAATGCAAAAAATCTCTTGCGAGAAGAAGAGATCGA
>DATIIA010000124.1:0-3375 GCA_035480115.1 Candidatus Anderseniibacteriota bacterium
GGTAACCTCCGCGGAAGAATTTGAACAAGTATACAATCTCGATGTTGTTGTTGTTCCGACGAATCAAAAAACAATTCGAAATGACCGACCTGACCGAGTATATATTAATGAAAAAGCAAAGTTCCGCCAATTAGTTGAAGATATTGCGCAGAGGCATGCAAAAGGCCAGCCGGTATTAGTAGGTACGATTGCAATTGAAAAATCGGAATATATTTCTGAATTATTAAAACAAAAAGGAGTGCCTCATGAAGTACTCAACGCAAAGCATCATGCACGAGAAGCTGAAATTATTTCCCAAGCAGGAAAAAAGGGCGCTGTAACTATTTCGACAAATATGGCAGGTCGCGGTACTGATATTAAACTAGAAACGGGAGTAGCAGATTTGGGAGGCTTATGCGTCCTGGGAACAGAACGTCACGAAGCTCGGCGTATTGATAATCAGCTTCGTGGACGATCAGGCCGACAGGGGGACCCAGGAGAAACACAATTTTATGTGAGCATGGAAGATGACGTAATGCGAGTATTCGGGGGTTCGAAAATTAAAAGCGTAATGGAGCGCTTAAATGTTCCAGAAAATGAGCCGATCGAAAATGGATTAGTAAGCCGCGCGCTTGAAGGAGCGCAAGAACGGGTAGAAGGCTATTACTTCGACATGCGTAAGCAGGTATTGTCGTACGATAACGTATTAAACAAACAACGAAATGCAATTTATACTCTGCGCAGATCCCTCCTCGAATCAGGAACATGGAAAGAACCGAACCAAGATGCGATAACTATTCACGAACGCATTATAGAATTAGCCCAAGAGCAGGGGAATATGTTAATTGCGGTACATACTGCAAGCTCGGCAACGGAAGATTGGAATATCGAAGAAATTGCAGAGTCTCTGCATGCACTTACCAATACCCCAACTGCAGATGTTCATACAAAACTGTCTGACATTATTGCATCAGAAATTCCATCTGGCCCCGATGCTGCGCGCGAAGCAGTTGGAAAAGAAGTTGGCACTATTCTTGCGGAAAAAATTACATCAAAGCAACAAGAACTCGGCGCTGATACTATGACCCAGCTAGAACAAGCAGTTGCATTGCGATCCATAGATACGCTGTGGATGGACCACTTAGATACCATGGATTATTTGAGAACAGGAATCGGTCTGCGTGGATATGGGCAGCGTGATCCATTAGTGGAATACCAAAAAGAAGGGCATCGATTATTTCAACAATTACTTGGAACCATTAAAGCATCATTGCTAGAAACAATCCTTCGCGCAGAACAAATGCAACAAGGGCAGCAAATGGGAATGGGGGAGGTTACTGGAATTGCGCAGCATACGGAAGCAGCCGATATTCATGCGCTCGCATCATCCGGAACCTCTCCTTCGCCTGCAGGTTCTCCAGGGCAACCATCACAACAAATACAACCATCATTAGACGGCACACTTCATAACCCGTATAAAGATGTAGGCCGCAACGACCCATGCCCATGTGGGAGCGGCAAGAAATTTAAGAAGTGCCATGGGAGGTAACGAATCCAAATCACTAGAAATAGCAAGACAATTTCTCGGAAAAGAGGTTGAAATAATTTTTGACAGACCGTTTGGAAGCAGGCATCCTGTGTTTGGATTTATTTACGAAGTAAATTATGGCTACGTAAAAGGAGTAAAATCTCCCGATGGAGAGAATTTGGATGTATACTTTCTTGGATCCAATGAACCGCTTGAGAAAGGTTATGGTATTGTAAAAGCCATTATTCATCGATTTGATGATGACGATGATAAATTGGTAGTTATGCCTAAAGATCTTGAAATATCAGATGAGGAGATTGAAAAGGCAGTTCATTTTCAAGAAAAATATTTTAAGCATGAGATTATATTGTGCATATAGCTTATAGTTAGGGGGTTTTCTTAGTATAGTAGCTTGCATGTAATTTCCTAAACAGTATACTAGGAGCATCGCTCTTTCAAACTCGATGTTGATGCTCGTAGAGTGACTGTTGTGGAGCAATAGTCATTCCGAAACCGTGGGGTTAGCTCTTGTAACTCTCGCGGGGTCAGTTTACTGACCGGCTCTACTGGCATCAGCATCTTTACTCATAGCGGCGGTTCTATTCCAAGGAACCGCCTTTTTCTTTTAGCATAGAAAAAGATATTGCTTATTATTTTTTAGATAGTATTATTTAAAAAGAGATATTGATCTTTGAAAGAAGCTTGGAGATGCGTTCAAACCACTTTGCATAGTCTTAGTGGGGTTGTGAGGCTCTGAAAAGAGTACCCGAGTAGGAGAAATCCGAATCTGGGAGTTATGCTCTCAAAACGCCTTCAAGTTTTTATACTGATGTGTTGTTCAGCAGAAAAGTCGACTCCTGTTATTGGTGCATGCAATTAATTGCTCACTGATCAGAGGTCGCAAGCCACTTAAGCTACCGGAGGTTCTAAAGTTGGCTTAACGAGTCATTATGCTGCGCAGCAGGTTCCGAAAGGGCCTAAAAGGAAAGCTGGGCAACACATCTTTTCGCACATCGACTCTGGCAGTAAAAAAGGGATCATGCCCGACCTCTCCTCGCTACTAGATCGAGCCCGGTTGTCGTTGGAACGACAACCGGGTAATTTTTTGCATATTTTTTGATCAGAGTTATCATATAAGTAGTATTTTGCTCTCTTTGAAAAAGAATAATGATGCTGCGTTCGAAAGAAAGAAAAACCGGTGCTTGATCAGCACTTCGATTCCCCCTAAAAAGGGAACAGCCTAAACCGCTAAGAGATAACTTGGCGGGGTAACGGGGGATATCTTGTTGCACAAACAACGGGAGTTACAAAACCAATAGCCTCGAACTGAGGTGGAGGTCTCCTTGGTGTCTACCCAATTTTAGAAGTGAGCTGGTGTACAACAGATTGCTTCGAATTCGCCTGAATTCAAGTAAGGTGTGAGCCGACATTGAACCAGGTAAGGCTAAATCGAACAACGCATCTTTTCATGGCGGTTTCCACTGGAGACCGCTTTTTTCTTGATGTACGCTTATTGTATGGCTGAAATTAGCATCCAAATTGATTGGGTATATGCACTGGGTATACTAGGGACCCTGTTGGTAATGGCATGGCAAGCGGGAAGTCGGTTTGCGCGGATTGATACATTGCTTAAAAATTTGAATGAAAAGGTAAAAGATACGGAAGATAGGATACTAGAAGTAAAACGTGAATTAAGTGAACGTATTGATGAATTAAAAAACGATCTCGATAATGTGCGTTTTAACATATTTGCAAACCATTCTCCTATTCACTTAACAGAAGATGGAATTCTACATTTACAAGAAAGTGGGATGAAAGAATATATCGACACTCATACCGAAGAACTAATGGAAAGGTTTCCAGATGCA
>DATIIA010000125.1:0-2541 GCA_035480115.1 Candidatus Anderseniibacteriota bacterium
CCTCCTTTGAATTTTTGTTCTGCTCCTGCTCGTGAAAGATTTTGATGTTGTTTAAAGAGCTGTGTGAATCCTTCCTTATCTATATTATGAATGCCTTTTTCTTGAGCTTCCTCAATAATAAGCTCAAGTGGAAACCCATACGTAGTAAATAATTGGAATGCATCCTCAGCAGAAAGAGTTCCCTGTGCTGTAACGCGGGAGAGTTCACGCATGCCGCGCTCAAGCGTGCGACGAAACTGGTCTTCTTCTTCGGAAATTGTTTTTTTAATCAGCTGGAGAGCATCTCGTATTTCGGTATATGTATCTTGATACATATCCGCAATAGGTTGGACAATATTTGCAAAACTATTTTCAGTAATACCTAGCTTATCGGCATAACGTACGCTACGACGAATAAGTCTCCTTACGAAATATCCTTGGTCGCTCTTAGACGGCATAACTCCATCGGCAATTAAAAATACACTAGCCTTCATATGATCTGCGATAATACGAAAGCTTCGTTTGTCCTCCTCATACTTTTTCCCGGATAGATTCTCGAGATGTGTAATAATTGGCCCATGGGCAACTGGAAAGACATCCGAGTTGTTTGCTACCGCAGCTGTGATACGTTCTAGACCTGATCCATGATCGATATTAGGTTTTTCAAGAGGTACGAATACGCCTTCTTCTTGTTTACGATATGCCATGAATACGTTATTGCCGATCTCCATGAATCGACCACAATCACAATTAGGGTGGCAGTGTTCGCCAAATTTTGTGTCGTGCTCTATATCAGTAAATTCATAAAACATTTCAGAATCTGGTCCACAGGGGTCGCCGACTGGCGTAGTTTCTAGCCCTATTTTACCTCGGTTCCACCAATTTTTCTTACCTTCATAAAAGAAAATATGTTCTCCCGGTTGTATGCCACGGCGATATCCTTCTTCTTCGGTATTAATATCTGCAGTACGTGCCTCTATGCCTTTGCCTTCAAAAAGCTTTTTCCATAAATCTGCAGCTTCAGTGTCTTTTGGAATATTGTATTCTGGTGCACCAATAAAACAGGTGATGTAAAGATGTTCAGGATTCAACCCAAGTTCATCTACTAAAAACTCAAACATCCACGGAATTTGTTCTTGTTTGAAATAATCTCCTAGGGACCAATTACCAAGCATTTCAAAAAAAGTGGTATGCCGATTATCACCTATTTCTTCAATATCTACTGAACGGAAACATTTTTGTGAATCAGCTAGACGAATGCCTGCTGGATGTGATTCTCCTAAAAGATACGGTACTAATGGTTGCATTCCTGATCCTGTAAACAATGTTGTCGGATCATTTTCGGGAACAAGTGGAGCAGACGAAATAATGGTATGCCCTTTCGAAGCAAAAAAATCGAGATATTTTTTTCGAACGTCGTGAAGAGAAACCTGCATGGGTGTAGCGTAGTACGATGAAGGCGCTGAATCAAGCCTGCCCGCCGAATTGGCGGGTTCAATTCGGCTGCTCTGTAACCATTGTATCTTGATTATTTGCTAATACCGTTGATGTAAATTGGAGAGAATCGCGATAAGGATTCGGCCAATGCGCATGGATCGGTCCTTCAAATTTATTCATAAATGTGCGGGCAGCTTTGGGCGTTGTTTTATCAATAGCAATATCATGTGCCAAATTAAGTATCAATCTATTCGCTTCTTCGTTTTCACAAAAAGCAGTCATTTCGCCACGCGTTTTATCTATAAGAATGCTGCCGTCAAACGCAATGATGTCATTATATTTATCAGACGGAATCATTGCGTCTACTGTTTGTTCAAGAAGATCGGTATGTGGATGCGGAATGTTATGAGGAACTCCTGTTCTATGCAAAATGGTCCGCTTCCACAGACCATTATAATGCCATACTAAAAGCGATTGCGTTGCCTCATGGGGCATGCCATATGAACGAATTAAAGCTTGCGCGAGCTTGCGAGAATTAGGAGGCCAGCTCCTAATTAGGTCCTGCACTGCAGAGCCTCGTATGCGTGCTTCGCCTACCTCCGTTCTCCCATACATACTCACACTGTTCATCGCGCAAGATGCATTGTCAATCTGCTCTCAAAAGTATTTCGACAAAAAAATATGACAGATTAAAAGTATTTACGCTCTTTCGAATCTTTAATAATAGTAAATGCCTCTTCTGCCGTGTCTACTATTGTGTAAATATTTAAATCTTCTGACGAAATTGTTTGAAATGTTTGAACAAGCGCAGTACGAGCCCATGTATCGAGTGGTTCCCAAAATTCTTTTCCTACACAAATTATTGGTACGCCATTCATTTTTTTTGTTTGAATCAATGTGATTAATTCAAAAAATTCATCCAATGTTCCAAAGCCGCCCGGGAAAAAAACATATGCTTGCGCTGATGCGGAAAGCATAACTTTACGAGTAAAAAAATAGTGAAATCCGATTCCCTTTTTTACGTATGCATTTCTTCTCTGCTCCGTTGGCAGTTCTATATCAAGTCCAACCGATTGCCCGCCACCTTCATAAGCCCCTCTATTACCAGCTTCCATAATCCCAGGC
>DATIIA010000126.1:0-4036 GCA_035480115.1 Candidatus Anderseniibacteriota bacterium
GTCGTATGGAATTACTGGTGCGAACCGTTAATGAAAAGCTGGATGAGCTTCTTCCAAAAGAACATATACCGCCTACCCTGTTGCATTCTGCGATGAGGTACAGCGTTTTTGCGGGAGGTAAAAGAATACGGCCTGTGCTGTGTATTGCTTCTTGCGAAGCACTTGGCGGATCTATACACGATGCTTTAGTTCCGGCATGTGCAATTGAAGCGCTTCATACCTATACGCTTATTCACGATGATTTGCCTGCGATGGATAACGATGACATGCGTCGAGGAAAGCCTTCCTGTCATAAAAAGTACAACGAAGCCACTGCTATTTTAGCAGGAGATGCGCTTTTAACTCTTGCCTTTGAATGGTTGGGAACTACGGGAAATTCAAGGCTGGTTATTGATCTTGCGGAAGCTACGGGAAGTATAGGAACTGTAGGCGGGCAACAAGATGATATGTTAATGAAAGATAAAACGCCAAACCAACAAGAATTATTGGAAATGCAACGGAAAAAGACTGCAAACCTATTTTCTATTTCTTGCGTCATAGGAGCCAGATCTGCGAATGCATCAGATAGCAATATTGCCCATGCTCGGTTATTTGGCGAAGCGCTCGGAAAGGCATTCCAATTATTGGATGATTTGTGCGATAATGATCCGGTGACTATGAGGATAATCGGTCGTGAAGAAACAATGAGATTAGCGGAAGAATATAAAGCTGATTCCTATCAGGAATTATCTGCTCTGGGCGATAATACCAAAAAGCTTCGGGATATAGTCGATTATACATATGCCTCGTTTGCCCTATGAAGGAATTACCCCGACATATTGCAATTATTCCAGATGGGAATCGCAGGTGGGCGAAGGCGCATGATAAATCTGCAATTGATGGCCATGCTGCAGGATCGGATGTGTTGCGAAAAATTATGCCGCATGCGGCAGATCGCGGTGTGGAATATGTTTCCATATGGGGAATGTCCCTCGATAATTTTCAGAAGCGAGATATTTCAGAAGTTACAGGGCTTTTATCATTATTCCGAAAAGAATTTAAAGATTTAATTACTAGCAACGATATTCATAGCAGAGAAGTAAAAATTTCTGTGTTAGGTCGTTGGCGAGAAAAGTTCCCATTCCCGGTAAAAACAAATATTGAAAAAGCTATTGATGCTACAAAGCAATATTCCAAGCATTATCTCAATTTCTTTTTGGCATATAACGGAGTAGATGAAATGCTGCAGGCGATCAAAGAATTGGTTGCAGAAGGCGTTCAAGATATAACTCCAGAAATTGTAAAACAACATTTATTTACTAAAGACATGCCTCCGGTTGATTTTATTATCCGTACGGGAGGTGAGCCGCATTTGTCTGCCGGGTTTATGATGTGGGATGTTACAGATTCCCAATTGTGGTTTACACAAAAATTGTGGCCCGAATTTACAACAGCGGATTTTGACGAAGCATTAGCAGAATACGCAACGCGACAACGAAGAAAAGGAGCTTGACGAAAATATAAATACAAAGTAATTTATTCTTGTCTGGATGTTCTCAGTTTGTTCACTCAAATTCAGGAGTTTACTATGTTTACTATGCGAGAAAAAGTTGTGTATGGGGTTGCTCCGGCAACGAATGTCGGATTGAATAGGTGGCGCGGCTTGGCAGAGGTTCATTGTAAATTGATTATGGATAATAACTACGCTACCTCTCTTGATTTGTACTATGTGTCTACTGGAGAATTGATTCTTCTCGGGCTTTGTTCTTTGCCGGAGTGTCCTCATGAATTACGTCTCAACAACAAAAACTGTGTAGTTTGCTTTAATTGGGGTAACTGGGCCCAAGATGCGCACATTGCAATCGCCGAATACGTGGGCTTGGGTAATGAAGTGATTATGTACTACAAGACAATAGCCGAATCTCTCGCTCGGAAATCGTCGCGGACTAGTCTGGAGATTTCATCGGTTGACCCATACCGTTGGTCTGCTGAGGAAGGAGATCCTGTGCCCAATGACATTGATGAATTATAGTGCGGAAAAGCACAACGCGCGGACTGACTTACAACCAGTGCCGCGTTTTTCTTTTGCCCAATGTTTGGTATAGTATATGTGCATGGAAGCGCAAGAATTTAAAAAGATACTTGATGAGGAAGTTAAAAGTATTGAAAATGCTATCGACAGTAAGCTTGATGAGCGCTTTGCGCAACAAGATGTGAAATTTGAAAAAATACTAGATAATCGTTTCACTGAACAGGATAAAAAACTTGAAAAAACTTTGGATGAGCGTTTTGCTGATCAAGATACAAAAATAGAGCAACGATTTGTAGAGCAGAGCAAAAAAATCGATAAGCGCTTTGAGGAGCAAGAAAAACAAATGGAACGATATGTTGGTGTCGTTACGGAAGACTATCAGTCCAAGCTTACAGCTTCGCTAGAAGTATTTACACCTCTTCTTTCCTTACCTCAAGAAATTCGTAGCATTTCAGAAAAATTAGACGACATCAAAGATGCTCAACATGCATTGCGCGTGACGGACGTAGATCACGAGAAGCGGATCAAGGTGTTGGAAAATTAATTTCGTTACCCGATTGTTTTTACTGCAAGCAGTCCGCCTTCGGTGAGTGCTAATACAATTAATCCTGCAACAATTGTTCCGGCAAAAATAACCCAGAACGATTTTTTCTTTTCAAATCCAAATACGAATGCTGCCAAGGCTGCTGTCCATGCTCCGCCTAAAATTGGAATCGGAATTGCAGCAATAATACCGATTGCTAGTAGGCCATACTTTGTTACATGTCCATGCATTTTGGCTCGGGTATGTTGAAAGAGCCAAGCGAAAAACTGTTCTGCGACTGCATTATGCTTGCGAAGCCATGCTGATACATCTTCTAACAGCCAAAGAATAAAATAAATCGGCGTCATAGTTCCAAGAATTGCCAGAATGAGCGCTTCATATACTGGAAGTTTAAAAAAAGCAATTCCAATTGGAATACTACCGCGAAGTTCCCCTACCGGGATCATCGCAAGTAAATACGTTGCAAGTTCAGGCGGAAGTGATGCTAATTTTTGTGCGATAGTGAGTGCGAGTGACATAAGAAATAATTATGAATGTTGAGGCGGGAGCGATTGTTCTCGTAAAAATGCTGCTGCATCTTCAGGAGCCACCGTATTGATATCAATACCTGTTCCTAATTCGAATCCGGCCCATGTACTAATTCGAGGGAGGACAGAAATATGCCAGCGGAAATGTTTGAAAAGGTTTTTGTCGCATACAAATCCGTTATCATCACAAGGAGCAGAATGAATATAATAATTATAAGGTGGGTCATTGAGGCCGGTGTATAGTCTTCCTAATACTTGCTGCAATGCTTCTGCGAGCGCTTCACGTTCGTCGGGGCCGATTGTCTCAAAGAACGGATTGGACGTTCTTGGCATGATCCAGGTTTCGTACGGTACGCGAGATGCAAACGGGCAAAATGCGGTAAAGTATTCGTTTTCAAAAACGATTCGTTTTTTCTCCGATCGTTCGTAATCTAGAATTACTGTGAATGCCTTTTCATTATGTTTTTTTGCAAATCGTTCGGTGCCGTGCAGCAATTCTGCAATGTCGGCAGGGAGTACGGGTATGGAAAAAATTTGGTGATGTGAATGTTCGAGTGAAGCGCCCGCTTCTTTTCCATGATTTTTTATCACTTGAATATAATTGACGGCCGTTTGGCCTTGAAGTTGGCGATATCGCAATACAAGCGCTTCAAGTTCAAGGATTATAAGTTTTCTGTCCGCAACTGCATCATATTGATTATGGTACCGTGTCGCCATTAGGTCGTGGTACCCTACTGAATCAAGTACGCGATATGGCCCTTCGTTCCAAGCGTGAAATTCCTTGCTTGGAGTAAATGCCGGGTACTTGTTGGCAAATATGTGAACTTGCCAATGAAGGGGATCATCCGGTAGGCGGAGAACATCTGGTTCTTGCGGATATTTTGCGAGATTGCAAAATGGGCAATCGTCCTGATATCGAGGTTTCGGCTTTATATCTTGTTTGTCGCTGCCCGC
>DATIIA010000127.1:0-3670 GCA_035480115.1 Candidatus Anderseniibacteriota bacterium
TTGCCGTTTATAACTCGTACCCTGATGACAATTGCAATGGCAGGATTAATTGTATCTGCAACTCTCACAATTCTCTTGCTTCCGCATCGCCCGGAGCACTACAGCCCTGCTCGTTATCTACTTATTATTATACAATGGGCATTAGTGCCTATTATTGCCACGCTCCTTTCAGCATTTCCTGCGCTCGATTCTGAAACTCGTTTAATGCTGGGGCGAGATTTACATTTTAACGTGATGCAGAAAACGAGAAAACAAGTCACTGGCAACGGATTAGAAGCAGTATGATTTTTGATACCACACTGGTGACACCTAGTGATGGATGGATTGCGATTGCAGTGTTTATTTGTGCGAGCATATTAATTTGGGCGTTATTGTATATTGCCCCGCAACAGTTTCGAGTACCAAAAAGAAAAAATATATATTATGCGGGAGTAATTCTGGTGGCAAGCATTACAAGCGCCGCTGTGTATATACTGCATTCTTGGAAATTATCACTTGGTTTAATTAGCGCAATGATGGTTGCTAGTTATATTGGCAGAATTGATGAGGTAAAAAAGCTTTCTGCTATACAGCAATTACTTTTCCAGGGAATTATTGCGATTATTACTGTATTGGCAGGTTGGGTCATTCCGTATATAAGTAATCCTTTTCATAACGGAATCATTTTTTTGAACTATCCTATACTAGGAATAATTCCCGGAGCTATCCTGGCATTTATATGGATTATCGCCTGCATGAATGCGATTAATTTTTTAGATGGCACCGATGGGCTTGCTTCTTCTATAGGAATGATTGCATGCATTGCGCTTGCAGGGATTAGCTTGCTTCCTGCAACGCAGGATATGCGAACATTTAAACTAGCAATTATTGGATTTGCAGCACTTGCATCATTTTTTATTTGGAATGCTCCGCGTGCAAAAATATATCTCGGTACAACAGGAAGCTGGGGAATCGGATTATATATCGCGCTTATTTCAATGATTGGCGGCGGGAAAATCAGCACTACGCTTATCGTGCTTGCACTCCCCGTTCTGGATGCGCTATTTGTAATTATTCATCGAATATATAGCGGAGTGATGCCATGGCACGGAGATACGACGCGGCATATCCATCATCGGCTTGCGCATGCAGGGATGAGTAAATGGAATATTGTGATATTGATTAGTAGTTGTACGCTACTATTAGCAAGTATCAGTATTATTGCTTCTACTCTTGTAAAAATTATAGCGTTTATCGTATTCGCAGCTATATTTTTTGCTGCAAGCTTTCGTATGATGAAGAAAGCATATCTATGAAGGCTATAATTATCGCTACTGCAGCATGCGTGATTCTTGCAGTTTCTTTGTTTGCATATCAACTTGTATATCAGCATGATCAATGCAGCACAGGACATATGGCAGTTTTAGACACTCCGAATCAAGCATTGCTGGTATCAATTGCGAAAACTCCTCAAGAGCAAGCAAAAGGATTAGGTGGATGCCCAATGCTGGCAAAAAATACTGGTATGTATTTTCCATTTTCAACTTCAGCACCACAAACATTTTGGATGAAGAACATGATTATACCAATTGATATCGTGTGGATTTCTCAAGGAAAAGTGGTCGGAATTACGTCGCAAGTGCCGTTTCCGCATAGGGGGTCGGACGATGCCTCTCTTGTATTGTATAAAAGCCCCCAAGACGTTGATGCGGTACTAGAGATAGGCTCAGGCATGGCACAGGCATATGGGCTACAAGATGGTTCGAAAGTAGTATTAGTCTCTTCTCCTTGATAAGGAGAAGGAGGGGATGAGGTGCAAATTACTGCGACGAGTCACCTCACCCTAGCCCTCTCCTTAGTAAGGAGAGGGAAGCGCTACTATTTGACTTCTTCCACATTATCTGTAAAAATAACTAAATTATGAAAACAGCAGTGATTAAAGCAGGCGGAAGGCAGTTTGTAGTCCATGAGGGCGATAAAGTTATTATGGATAGGCTTCCACTAGAAGAAGGAAAGAAAACAGTGTTTTCTGACGTTTTATTGATTGATGATGGGAAGAAATTGGAACTTGGATCTCCATTGATTTCTGGCGCTTCGGTTGAAGCAAAGGTTATTCGACAAGCACGGCACAAAAAAATCCATGGCGTAAAAATGAAGGCAAAAAAGCGCAACATGCACTACTTTGGTCATAAGCAGCATTTTACAGAAGTGGAAATTGGAAAGATTGTAACGAAGTGACACCTCAGGTGTCATCCCCGACTTGATCGGGGATCCATGTGTTAAAGAGATAAGATATCAGAATATAAATCATTCCAATCAGGATTGTCTTTTTCGATGAGTCGAATCTTCCAATCGCGATTCCATTTCT
The DNA here is from genome assembly GCA_035480115.1 of Candidatus Anderseniibacteriota bacterium. GTDB lineage: Bacteria > Patescibacteriota > Andersenbacteria > UBA10190 > UBA10190 > HO2-45-11b. Next base: position 2,348 of record DATIIA010000127.1, read on the forward strand.
TCAGTTGTTTTTCTCGTGCAATTCCGATTTTGATATCTGAAGTTAATTCAAAATAAACAAGATTTTTAACGCCATATTTTTTAGTAAAACCAGGAACAAGCCCATGCTTATGTTCGTGAATTCTTCTTACTAAATTATTAGTGACTCCAATATATAAAGTTCCTTGTTTTTTGTTAGCAAGAATATATACGTAATATTCCACATAACTAGTATACGTGGATTCCCGCCTTCGCGGGAATGACAACGCTGGCCTTTATCATAGCTTCGTCCTTCCACTAAATGCGGATTGGAGGGTGAGGGCATCGGCGAATTCGATGTCTCCTCCTGTGGGAAGCCCTCGCGCTAAGCGAGTGATAGGTAAGTTAAAGTCTTTCAGATACGCCATAAGGTGCCGTGTAGTGGCCTCACCTTCCATATTATGCTCCAGTGCTACAATAACTTCTTGAATAGTTCCCGATTGTAATCGATGTTGTAATTCTTGAAAGGTAAGCTGATCAATCCCTACGCCATCAATAGGGGAAAATAATCCGCCTAAGACATGATAAAGTCCATGATATGTTCCGGTTTTTTCGATAGCATCTACATCTAAGGGATCTTCTACTACACAAATAATTGTTTGGTCGCGAGTAGCATCTTTGCATAATGCGCACGTAGTATCATCAGAAAGAGAAAAACAAATTGAACATGTTTGCACACGATCATGGAGCGTAGCGATTGCTTCTGCGAGGTTCGCAGTAACGCCTCGTTGCTGCCGTAATAAGTGCAATGCTAAACGCTGGGCGGATTTTGTGCCGATTCCAGGAAGTCGTGTTAATTCCTGCGTCAATTCTCTGACAGCTTTTGGAAGAACTGTTGCCATAGATTATGCAGGTACGTGTTGGGTTGGCATTGGCTCTTCCATATGAAACTGCTCTGTTTCCGAATAGCTTACGTTCTGCGTATTAAATTGCAATGGAATTTCCCCCGTGGGGCCATTTCTATGTTTTTCAATAAGCAGATCAACTTCCATTACTTCAGGACGCTCTTCTCCCTCCCATGTTTGGCGATGCAAGAACATAACGACGTCCGCATCTTGTTCAATACTTCCTGATTCTCGAAGATCGGATAATTTCGGGCGCTGATCCGTTCGCATTTCAACTGCACGGGATAACTGCGATAGTGCCATGACGGGAACTTGTAATTCAATTGCAAGTTTTTTTAATCCTCGGGAAATTGCGGATACTTCTTGCACGCGATTATCTGTGTACCTGCTAGATTCCATTAACTGTAAGTAATCAATAATAAGTAAATCTAAGCCATGCTCTGTTTGTAATCTTCTTGCCA
>DATIIA010000128.1:0-13201 GCA_035480115.1 Candidatus Anderseniibacteriota bacterium
GTTGCGCTCGGAGATACGCATGCAGGGTTATTCGGGAACGATACTGCATTGAATGCGCTCATTATGCAAGCAGCAAAAAAATCCGGAGAGGGATTAGTAGAATTTCCGCTTCCTGAAGAATATCGCCAAACAGTGCAAAGTATGGTTGGGGATGTGCGCAATACTTCTGCAATGAAAACAGGAGGAGCGATTACGGCTGCGCTATTTTTACAAGAATTTATTGAGAAAAATAAAGAGGGCAAGGCGGTGCCATGGGCGCATCTTGATATTGCGGGGCCTGTGTATGCAGAAGCTGCTTTAATTCCGTATTGGCAATTTGGAGCAACGGGATACGGTGTGCGTACGCTGGTGAATGTGATAGAGAGCTTTGGGAAGTAGTACTCTCCCCCTTACCAAGGGGGAGTTGGAGGGGGTCAGCGTTGTTGGAGATAATAGTGAATACGCTCTACGACAGTATCAATATTTGTTATCACTTCTTCATTAGTAAAACGAATAATGAGAATCCCGAACTCTTCGATAGTTACTTGACGAATCTTATCGTTATTGATTGCTTGTTTGGAAAAATGAGAATCTCCGTCAATCTCTATGCTTAATTTTTTCTTTGGACAATAAAAATCAAGAATATAGTTTCCAACACTAAATTGTCTTCTGAATTTATAGTCACCCAACTGCTTGCCGCGAATATTTTTCCAGAGCACAAGTTCTGGTTGTGGCATATTATTTCGTAGAATTTTTCTTAAGAAGTTAGTGTTTCTATGGTTATAAATAGTGCCCATATATTTAGTCTATCATGCAGCGCTTTAGACCCCACCCAGCCTCCCCTTGGTAAGGGGAGGAGTCTACTTCATCTTCTTCCGGAGCTGCGAAATTGCATCTCGTAGCTCTGCGGCTTTTTCGAATTCCATTTGCTGAGCCGCTAGTTGCATTTTATTCGTGAATCGTTTGATTGCATGTTCTGCATCGTCTTTGGAAATATTTTCCGGCAAATCCATATCAATAACAGGCTTGGACAATGTTGACGCAGTAATAGCTTTAAAAATCGATTTGGGGGTTATTCCATGTTCTTTGTTGTATGCCAACTGAATAGTTCTTCGGCGAGTTGTTTCATCGATTGCTCGTTGCATGGATCCTGTGATTCTATCTGCATACATAATCACATGCCCTTCCACGTGGCGTGCTGCGCGACCCATCGTTTGGATTAAGGCTGTTTCGCTTCGAAGATATCCTTCTTTATCAGCATCCATAATCGCAACTAGAGAAACTTCAGGCAAATCCAACCCTTCTCGAAGCAAGTTGATACCAACTAAAATATCATATGCGCCGCTTCTTAAATTTCGCAAAATATCGATTCGTTCCATTGTATCGATGTCGGAATGTAGATATGCAGCCTTCATTCCCGATTCCGTTAAATACGTTGCGAGTTCTTCCGCCATCCGTTTTGTCAGCGTGGTAACGATAATTCGCTGTCCTTTTTTGACTGTTTCTTTAATCTCGTTCATTACGTCATCGATTTGATGTTCGGTTGGTCGAATTTCGATTTCCGGGTCAACTAATCCGGTAGGGCGAACGATTTGTTCCACCGTTGCTTTGCTCGTATTTTTTTCATATGGCCCGGGAGTTGCAGAAATAAATACTGTTTTTCCAATTCGGTCTTCAAACTCGAAAAATTTTAATGGCCGATTGTCTTTTGCGGACGGCAGGCGGAATCCATAGCTTATTAAATTCTCTTTTCGCGCAGCATCCCCTGCTTCCATGGCGCCTACTTGCGGAATTGTCATGTGGGATTCGTCGATGAATGTGAGAAATTTTTCTTTCCCGTATGCATAATTAAAATAATCAATAAGGGTAGAGGGAGGCTCTCCAGGAGCGCGGCCATCCATATAGCGGGAATAATTTTCAATACCCGATACATATCCGATATGCTCGATCATTTCCAAGTCGTATTTTGTTCGTTCGAGAATACGTTCTTCTTCTGCGAACTTTTTCTGATCATGGAATTTCTTTGCTTGCTGCTCTGCTTCTGCGCGAATTAAATCTAGCGCATGTTTTCTTTGGCCGTCATTCGTCATAAAAAACGTTGCAGGGAATATTGCGGCGCGATCAAGTGATTGTATTTTATATCCTGTTATCGGATCGATAGATGTAATTGCTTCTACATGCGGCCCAAAAAATTCTATTCGTACTACCTGTTCTTCTCCAGATGGGAATACGTCTACTACATCTCCTCGAACCCGATACCTGCCTCTCTCTAAATCAATATCGTTTCGTTCATACTGCAGATTAATTAATTTTTTCAAAAAATCTTGTCGTGCGATGTCTTCGCCAACTGCAATACTCACCCGGGCATCCATGTATTCTTTTGGAGAACCTAATCCATAAATACAAGAAACGGATGCAACAACAATCACGTCTTTTCGTGTCAAAATTGCTTCCATTGCGCTATGGCGCAGGCGATCAATTTCTTCGTTAATTGCAGAATCTTTTGCAATATATGTTCCCGTTCGAGGAATATATGCCTCGGGCTGATAATAGTCGTAGTACGATACGAAATATTCAACGGCAGCATCTGGGAAAAAGGTTCGAAATTCTTCTGTTAATTGCGCTGCAAGTGTCTTATTATGACTGATTACCAGTGCAGGAAACCCGGTTTCGGCAATTACGGAAGCGGCAGTCATTGTTTTTCCAGAACCCGTTACCCCAAGCAATGTTTGTTTTTGTAAATTCTTTTTCACGCCATCAACAAGCCCTGCGATTGCTTTGGGTTGGTCGCCTGCTGCCGCAAACGGCGCTTTGAGGGTGAACAAAGAATTTGTCATATGTGGCCATTATACATACTTTACGCCAGGTGTCGCATATCGTACCTTATACATATGATAGCTCGAATAACGGGGAAGGTGATGGAGCGTGAAGAAAAAGCCATTATTCTTGATGTTCATGGGATTGGGTACCGCGTGTTTGTAGTATCTAGTTTTCGAGAAAAACTCGCAGTTGGGTCGGATATCAGTATTGTTATTTATGACCATCGAACCGAAGCAGATGAAGTATTGTTCGGGTTTGAGAATGTTAAAGATAGGGAATATTTTGAATTACTATTACGTGTGCCATCTATTGGTCCGAAAACTGCGCTGGGAATTTTAGACGTTGTAAGCCCTCATATGCTATCTCAAGCAGTGCAGACAAGCGACGTTGCGTTGCTAACGAGCATGCCGGGAGTTGGAAAGAAAACTGCAGAACGGATTATTATTGAATTAAAAGGTAAGCTTAATGAATTACCTTCAGGGTCCGTATTTGCGGTACATCGCCCCGTGCTTCAAGAAGCGGCGGATGCATTGGTTGCAATTGGATATACTCAAGCGCAAGCGCGCCAAGTGGTTGAAAAATTACCGAAAGATATTGCAACGGTGGAAGAGGCAGTGAAGGCTGCATTAAAATATCCGGCTGCGTCGTAGCGTATGAATATTGCAGAAGCAGTGCAGTCGGAAGCAACTCGGTGGGATGCATTTATTGCGTCCACATCGTATGGGTCATTTTTACAAACGTGGGCATGGGGGGAAATGCACCGCGAGTTAGGAGAATTATATTGGCGTTTGATCATCGAACATAATAGTAAAATCGTTGCTGTTGCTCTGGTGTTGCGCAGGGGCGTAAAGCTCGGGTATTCGTGGCTGTATATTCCGCGTGGCCCGGTGTTTGCAAATGGGTTGTCGCAAGACGACCAAGGCCGTATTTGGGAATTATTAGAAGAAAAATGTACGAGCTTGGCAAAAGAAACGGGGGCTTTTTTTATTCGTATTGATCCGCTGTGGGATGTCAGCACAAACGAATATTCTATTCCGAGCTTTTGGCGCAAAGCTTCCCGGGAAGTGCAGCCTATGCATACGCTTATTCTTCCCCTTGCTCCTGATACAGAACTATTACAAGCAAAGTTACATTCTAAAACGCGCTACAATATTAAAGTTGCACAGCGCAAAGGCGTGACTATTTCCTATTCTACTGATGTGCGTGATGTCGAGTTATTTCTACGCGCATCGCGAGAAGTTTCTGCTCGTACAGGATTTTCGTATCATCCGGACGAATATTATCGGGTGATGATTGATACGCTCGGAAAAGAGCAGATTGCGGAACTTGCAATTGCGAAGGCAGAGGGCGAAGTCCTCGCGGTACACATTATGATATACGCAAATAATATTGCGACCTATGCCCATGGCGCAAGTATTCCCAGTAAGCGATCCTATATGGCGCCTACACTTTTGTATTGGGACACAATTCTGCGAGCAAAAGAAAAGGGCATGGAGCAGTACGATTTTTTTGGTATCGCACCGCAGGAAGCGGACCCGTCGCACCCATGGGCTGGCATCACCCGAATGAAAACGGGATTCGGAGGCCACCCGGTTGCGTATGTGGGTGCATATGATTTTGTATTGAACGAAGGACTATATGCAGGCTTTGGATTGATGCGTGATGCATTTTCGAAAGTAAAAAATTCTATTCGCTCGATCTAATACAATTATTGACTTATTTCTTAAACCGTGCTATGAATAGCTCGGTTCGTTACAATTCAAATATGTCGGTAATCGCTGCGATATTGCTAACTTAGCAATTCTAACTTCCATTTCGGAAGCAGCGTGTTTTGAAAAAATGAGGAGATTTGAGATGATCAGCCATTCTGAAAGACAACAACTTGTTCTATCTGCTTCTGGCGATGAGATGGTAATTGACTTAAGTGCTTCGATCGATTTGCCAAATGGAGCGTGTTTAGTTGGATCTGTTGAGGCTGGTATAATGAATGTTGCAAGAATTTCGGATAACGAGGTTCGGATTAACGGGCGTAATCTGGATTTGGTTAAGATGCAGCGTCCTGTTCAAGCGAAGACGTGGACCATTGAAGACATACAAGCATGCTTAGAGGGCAGAGTCTTTCCAAGCGCGAATCTTTTAATGGCATTTCTTCGGCAATGGCGGTTCATCCCAAAGAACTGGGAGTTAAAGTCTGTTGTGCTATTTCTCGGAACTATATTTACCATACATGGTCGACCGGCTGCCTACTATCTAGGTTGGGATGCGGATCTTATTTGGATTTCAGGTTGGTGCTACCTTGACGCAGAGTTGCCGTCAGTTTGCTGGGTTGTAGTTCTGGCGTAGATGTGTAGCTTTGGTGAGAAAATTTTGCCCCGTGCTTTATTGCGCGGGGTGTTTTTATATGTTCCAATACTTTTAATTACAATTATGTCGTTTATACAACAACTAAAAAACATCGGGCATTTTTTTGAGGCACGATTTTGGCGCATCGTGTATGGTATTCCTGATAAAGGCATGCGGATTTTTGGAGTAACGGGAACAAATGGAAAAACGACGACGTGCTATTTACTTACAAGCGTACTTGCGGAAGCCCATGGCAGAGAACATGTTGGTATGCTGACAACGGTTGCATTTCGTATTGGGGAGCAAGAAGAAATAAATACTACGAAAATGACTACGCTCCCAAGTCGCAAAGTATTTGCATATCTTGCTCGTATGAAAAAACAAGGAGTGGAATACGTGGTGCTGGAAACGACATCTCATGCTCTCCATCAGCATCGCATATCGGGCATTCAATTTGATGGTGCTATTATTTTGAATATTGCGCGCGAGCACTTGGATTATCACGAAACACTAGAGCAGTATGCACGTGCAAAAGAAAAAATTATTCGTTATTTAAGAATCGGTGCGCCGATTGTAGGGAAGCAAGATGATGACTATGTTCGCCCAATGCTCGATCGTGCCGAGCAGCGCGGGCTTAATGTAATTAGAATGACCAATGCTGATATTGAGAAGACAGAAACGAAATTAGCTGGGAGTATTAATAAAGAAAATGCATGTGCAGTCACACTTCTTGCGCGCGAGCTTCGCATTCCGTATGCAATGATTCAATCTGGTATTGATAAAGTAACATCTGTTCCGGGGCGTATGGAAAAATTTGTAACACCACAAGGCATAACTATTGTTATTGATTACGCAGTAACTCCTGATGCGCTTGAGCGGCTATATGCTGATGTGAAAAAAGATATAAAAGAAGGCAGTAAAATTTTTGGAACTGTCAGTGCAGCAGGTCTTCGTGATCGTGGAAAGCGAGCGGACATGGCCCGGGCAGTTGCCAAATATGCTGATAAAATAGTTGTAACACGAGAAGATCCGTGGACAGAACCGGAAGAGCAAATATTTCAAGATCTCGAAAAGGGCCTACAAGATTCACCGGTTTCTTGGCAACGTATTGTTGATCGTAAAGAAGCTCTCAAGTCATTATTACAAGAAGCGAAAGCAGGCGATGTAGTAGTCGCAACAGGCAAGGGAGCAGAAAGAGGCATGGGAATTGAGAAGGAAGTGATTCCGTGGAATGAACGGGAGGTTATAGAGGGGATCATGAAAGAGCTGTCATCCCCGACTTGATCGGGGATCCATGCGACGTGGATGTCCGCTTGCGCGGGCATGACAATTATTTGACCCGTCTTTTTCTTCGTATTATTATAAAAAACATATGAAATTCGCAGCCATTAATTTCGTGAAGCGCACAATGCCACTATCCGTATGGCATCGTCTGTATGTGCGCATACATTCCGGAAGTTAATGGTAGTATCTTTGCTTGCATAAGGATGTTCCCATGAGCTCCCGGATACAACCGGGAGCTTTAGTGTTTGAAGAGTGTGTTCTTTTGAAAATGGAGGTTAATCATGGCGGTCCAACAATGGCTAGGGGAATCTTTTGCTGGTTTCTTCTCTGTTGCAAGCAAGCTCGGAGAAGCGGTGAGGAGTTTCGAGTTCGGAAAGTTTCAGCGTATTCTGAGCGATCTTGGAATGAAAGATGATGAAATTACGGATCTGTGGAATGCGATCGATATTACTTGTTTCGAGCTTTCTTGTTGGGGCGATGGAGATTCGAAGCTTTCTTCAAAAGTCGGTCTTCTGCTAAACACCACACTTTTCCCGCGTAACTTTCTTTTGTATCGAGTTCTCTCTCTGAAGTATCCGAATACTCTTCCTTCGGTAAGCGTGGAAACGATTCCTCATACAGGGAAGATTAAAGAAGGAAGGTGGGAGTATGCTGGAGACGGCCAAAAGAAAATTCTGAAACTTCAATTTTTCAGAGTTCCAAAGAAAACATCGCCTGGTTTGCTAAGGCGACGTCGACCTCTTGTAATCCATCACCGATCTCGATGGTGGTAGGATGCACAATGCTGGTAGGTATCCCCTACCAGCTTTTTCTTGTTCAAAAAAATAATTAGCATATGATGCGTATATGCAATCTCTTCTATTGACCATCGACACAGCACACCCAACTGCTCGGATTATTTTTGCCGATGAAAAAGCAATTCTCGGAAAACGAGAATGGGAAAACACGCCTCATGTTGGAACAGATTTATTAGTAAACATAGAAGAGCTATTAAGAGAAATAGGAAAAGAAAAAACAGATATTACCAAAGTCGCCGTGCATGCTGGGCCAGGTAGTTATGGATTGGTCCGAACGGGGATCGTAACGGGAACTGTATTAGCGCAGGCAGTGGCCGCGGAGCTTGTTGCAGCGTCTGGAAATACCGAAGAAGAACTTCTAGAAAGCGCTCGAAATGGAGAAATAGTTGATGGTATAGAACCGAAATATAGTTAGGGTGTGGATAACTCTCCTTGATTTTGCGAAAAAAGGCTGTAAATGCCTTGACATACTTATGCACACCTTCTATACTCTATAGTATCGTCTTTGACGAGCAAGATTTGTGTGCATCATCAATCAAGCGAAGTATAGCAAGTAATTTTTACGCGCATCCCTTCATACCAACATGAAGGTGGGATGTGCCTTTTGCGTTATACGTTATATATCTATTTTTTAACTCATAATCCTCAATGAGCGAAGATACCCCAAAGCCAATTCGTATTCGTAAGACGTTCTCCGGACATTCCGGACTCGTCGCCCAAGTTCCTAACCTTCTCCAGATTCAATTAGATTCCAATGCCTGGTTCTTTGAAGAAGGATTAGCAGAACTCTTTAAAGAAATTTCTCCGATTGAAGATCATTCCGGAAATTTAGAATTACATTTCGTTGATCACTACCTCGATACTCCGAAGCACACAGAAGAAACAGCTCGCGACCGCAATGCAACATTTGAAGCTCCGCTTCGATGCGCAGTTCGATTTGTAAATAAGAAGACAGGCGAAGTAAAAGAACAAGAAGTATACCTCGGTGAGTTCCCTATTATGACTCCTCGAGGAACATTTATTATAAACGGAGTTGAGCGAGTAATTGTGTCGCAGTTGATCCGATCTCCGGGAGTATTCTTCTCTTCTTCTACGAGCAAAGGCCGAAATTGGTATGGTGCAAAAGTTATTCCGAACCGAGGTGCATGGCTCGAACTAGAAACTGCTGCAGATGGTGCTATCTATGTAAAGATTGACCGAAAGCGAAAAGTTGCAGTAACTGCACTTTTGCGCGCAATGGGCGTTGAGACAAATGAGGAAATTGCGAACTTGTTCGCGGATGTTGATACGAATCCGGAAATGCAATATATCAAAGCAACGTTTGCAAAGGATGTTTCGAAAAACCAAGCAGAAGGATTAAAGGAAGTATACAAGAGATTGCGTCCAGGCGATTTGGCTACCGTTGCGAATGCGAAGCAGATGATCCATGACATGTTCTTCCAGTTTGATCGATACGATTTTGGAAAAGTTGGTCGGCATCGCATTAATCAGCGATTGTCGCTCGATGTTCCAGAAACTCCAGAATATCGTTCGCTTCGAGTTGATGATCTTGTTGCTGTTATCCGCGAAGTAATTCGATTAAATAATACGCAAGAGCCTGCTGATGATATCGACCACTTAGGAAACCGTCGCGTACGTCCAGTTGGAGAACAATTACAAAACAAGTTCCGTGTCGGACTTGTTCGAATGGAACGCATTGCGAAAGATCGTATGAGCACGATGGAAATTGAACGTATGACGCCATCCCAGCTTATTAACGCTCGCCCGATTATTGCTGCTATCAAAGAATTTTATACATCTTCCCAGTTGTCCCAGTTCATGGATCAGACCAATCCATTATCAGAGGTGGAGCATAAGCGCCGCGTAAACGCGATGGGGCCAGGAGGACTTGACCGTAATCGCGCAGGATTCGAGGTTCGTGACGTTCACCGAAGCCATTATGGCCGTATTTGTCCGGTACAAACTCCAGAAGGTCCGAACATTGGACTTGTAGGTCACATGGCAATGTACTCTCGATTAAATGAATACGGATTTTTGGAGACTCCTTACAGAAAAGTGGTTGACGGAACAGTTACTGATGAAATTATCTTCATGGACGCATACGAGGAAGACAAAGCAATTATTGCGCAGGCAGCAGAACCTCTTACGAAAGATAAAAAGTTCGTAAATGATCGGATTGAAACTCGCGCTCGCCAAGGGCAATTCATGGAAGTGTCCCGTGAAGAAGTAGAATATATGGATATTGCTCCGCAGCAATCGCTATCGCTTGGTGCAGGAATGATTCCATTTATTGAGCACGATGACGCACAGCGATCACTCATGGGATCGAACATGCAACGTCAGGCCGTACCATCGGTGAAGCCGCAGGCTCCACGAGTAGGAACAGGATTTGAATTTATTGGTGCCTACCATTCCGGACAAGTGGTGTTGTCTGATATTGACGGAGAAGTTACTGAATTAGATGCAATGCATATTCGTGTGTCTGCAAAAGACGGATCGAGCCGCGTATATCGACTGCAGAATTTCCAGCGAAGCAACCAATCTACTGCAATGACGCAGCACCCGTTAGTAGCAATCGGAGACAAGGTCACAAAAGGACAGTTAATTGCAGATGGATCTGCAACAGACAAAGGAGAACTTTCGCTCGGACAGAACCTACTTGTTGCATTCGTACCGTGGTATGGAAATAACTTTGAAGATGCTATCGTCATTTCAGAACGTGTTGTTCGTGATGATCGATTTAGTTCTATTCATATTGAAGACTTTACGATTGATGTTCGCGATACAAAATTAGGGCCGGAAGTAGTAACTCGAGATATTCCAAATGTGAGTGAAGAAAAATTACGAAACCTGGATGAGGAAGGCGTGATTCGAATTGGTGCAGAAGTGCGATCGGGAGATATCTTAGTTGGAAAAGTTACTAATAAAGGAGAAACAGATTTAACTCCTGAAGAGCGATTGCTTCGCGCAATCTTTGGGGAGAAAGCAAAAGATGTAAAAGATACTTCGCTCTACTTGCAGCATGGAGAACGCGGAAAGGTTGTGGATATTAAGATTTTCTCACGCGATGGCGGCGATAAACTTCCTTCCGGAGTAATCAAGCAAATCCAAGTCAGTATTGCGCAATTCAGAAAATTGCAAGTTGGAGACAAACTTGCAGGACGTCACGGAAACAAAGGTGTTATTGCAAAGATTGTTGCTGAAGAAGATATGCCATACTTGGAAGATGGATCACCGGTTGATGTCGTATTAAATCCACTCGGAGTTGCATCTCGTATGAATATCGGCCAGATTTTGGAAACTCATTTAGGATGGGCTGCTACAAAATTAGATTTCCACGCTGCATCCCCTGCATTTTCTGGTGTTACAGAAGATGAGATTCAAGAACAATTGCAGAAAGCTGGAATTCCAGAGGATGGCAAAGTTGAATTATTCGATGGTCTTTCTGGACAAAAGTTTGATCGCAAAGTAACCGTCGGCGTGATGTACGTATTAAAGCTTCATCATTTGGTAGAAGATAAGATCCATATGCGATCCACTGGGCCGTACTCTCTTGTGACTCAACAGCCACTGGGGGGAAAGGCTCAATTCGGAGGCCAGCGTTTCGGGGAGATGGAAGTGTGGGCGCTTGAAGCATATGGAGCTGCTCACACCTTGCAAGAAATATTGACGGTGAAATCAGACGACGTTGCTGGACGAAGCAAGACATATGAAACGATTGTAAAGGGAGGACAAATTCAACCACCGCACACTCCTGCAGCATTCGATGTCTTAGTAAAAGAATTAAAAGGACTTGCGTTAGATGTTGAATTGGTAGGCAAAGCAGAAGCTCCTGCTGAACCTCCAAAAGAACATCAAGCATCAAGTAACTAAAAACCACACACACTATGGAATACGACGAACAAAAACCAGATTTCACATCGATCAGACTCACGCTTGCATCTCCCGATGCAGTGTTGGAATGGTCGCATGGAGAAATTACAAAACCAGAAACAATTAATTATCGAACCCAAAAACCTGAAAAGGATGGGTTGTTTGATGAACGCATTTTCGGCCCAACAAAAGACTGGGAATGTTATTGCGGAAAGTATCGCAGGATTCGGTACAAGGGTATTGTGTGTGATAAATGTGGAGTAGAAGTTACTCGATCAATCGTCCGACGTGAGCGTATGGCGCATATTACCCTTGCAACTCCCGTGTCTCATATTTGGTTCTTGCGTGGAGTGCCTTCAAAGATGGGGCTTCTATTAAACATCAATGTTGGAAAACTTGAGAAAGTTGTATATTTTGCATCATACATTATTACAAGCGTCGATGAAGATAAGAAAAAAGAGCTTGTAGAACGATTGAATCGTGAAGCGGATTCGAAGCGAGAAGCTATTAAAAATGGATATAAGCAATTGAGAGCTGGGCTTCCAAAAGATGCTGCGGACCGCGACAAAAAGAAAGAAGCGCTATCGAATGAAGAGCAAACAGAGCTTGATAAATTGGACACAGCAAAAGAAGCTGCTATTGATCAGATTACGGGTCTTGTAAAGCACGCGATTATTTCTGAACTTGAATATCGAGATTTATCTCTTAAATACGGACATATCTTTGCGGCCGGAATTGGAGCTGAAGCAATTCGAGCTATTTTTGAAAAGATGGATTTGGAACAAGAAATCAAATCCATGGAAGAAGAGTTAGTGGATGCATCTGCCGCAAAAGAAAAACGTGTAATGCGCAGACTTGCGTTAATCCGAGGTATGGTTGATTCAAAGATTCGTCCGGAATGGATGTTTATTACCCAGTTGCCTGTAATTCCGCCAGATATTCGCCCGATGGTGCAATTAGATGGAGGACGATTCGCTGCATCTGATTTGAATGACTTATACCGACGCGTGATAAATCGAAATAATCGACTTCGCAGATTATTGGAATTAGGAGCGCCAGAAATTATTACAAGAAATGAAAAGCGCATGTTGCAAGAAGCAGTTGATTCCTTGATCGACCATTCTGCTCGACGCGGATCTACTACTGCGAATGCGACTGGCCAACGCCGCCAGCTTAAATCGCTCGCTGATATGTTAAAAGGTAAGCAAGGTCGATTCCGCCAGAACTTGCTTGGAAAGCGCGTAGATTATTCTGGCCGTTCCGTTATCGTAGTTGGTCCTGAATTGCAATTGCATCAGTGCGGACTTCCAAAGCTCATGGCATTGGAATTATTCAAGCCATTCGTTATTCATGAATTAATCGAACGGGAACTTGCGCACAATATTCGATCCGCAAGCCGATTAATTGAACAAGGAATTCCAGAAGTATGGGATTCGTTGGAACAAGTAACGCGAACGCATAAAGTATTATTGAATCGTGCTCCGACATTGCATCGATTAGGTATCCAGGCATTTCAACCGGTATTAATCGAAGGAAAGGCAATCCAGATTCATCCGATGGTAACTTCTCCGTTCAACGCTGACTTCGACGGTGACCAGATGGCTGTGCACGTTCCGTTATCTTCCCAAGCTCGAGAAGAAGCGGATGAGATTATGTTGTCGTCTCACAATTTGCTCAAGCCTGCTGATGGTCAACCTGCTACATCTGCAACGCAAGATATTGTGCTTGGTATTTACTACATGACCAATATCGAAGCTGGTGCGAAGGGCGAAGGTCGGGCGTTCGCATCCATGAATGAAGCAATTATGGCATACGAAGTAGGGGAGCTTGCCGTGAATGCGAAGATTACTATTAAAAATCCAGTTGCTCCTAATGAGATTATTGAAACAACGCTCGGCCGGTTATTATTCTTCGAAATTTGTCCGGATCAAGATACGTTCCAAAACGAAGCACTTGATAAGTCAAAATTAAAAAAGATTGTGAGCAGAACGCTTTCCGTACACGGACAAGATCGCACTGCAAAATTCTTGGATGATATGAAGAAACTCGGATTCAATAATGCAACGAAATCTGGTCTCTCATGGGGAATGATGGATTTGACTGCG
>DATIIA010000129.1:0-2015 GCA_035480115.1 Candidatus Anderseniibacteriota bacterium
TTGAAAAGCTCTCGATGGAAGCTCGCATGACTATTTGCAACATGAGTATTGAAATGGGCGCACGAGGCGGCATGATTGCCCCAGATGATATAACTTTTGAGTATATGAAAGGCAGAAAGTTTGTTCCTTCAACATCCCCTCGCCCTCTGGGAGAGGGTCAGGGTGAGGGAAGTGACTGGGATAAGGCGGTCACATACTGGAAAACATTGAAGACGGATAAAGGAGCGAAATATGATAAGGAAATTGTCTTTGATGCCAAAGATATTGAACCAATGGTGACGTATGGAACAAATCCAGGAATGGGGATAAAAGTAACGCAACAGATTCCAACAGAAGATATGTTCGAGACAGTCAGCGAAAAAAATGGCTTTCGGGGAGCATTGGAATATATGGGACTTACCGCTGGAAAACCGATCGTAGGACAGAAAGTTGACTATGTTTTTTTGGGCAGTTGCACAAATTCGCGTATGGAAGACTATAGAAATATCGCGCAGATTGTACGAGGCAAGAAAAAACCCGAGGGGCTGGAGGTTCTGGTAGTTCCGGGTTCTAGGCAGGTCCAAGAACAATTGAGACAAGAAGGACTCGATAAAGTATTCGAAGAAGTCGGCTTTGAAATGCGAGGCTCCGGATGTTCTGCTTGCCTGGGAATGAATGAAGATAAAATTCCGGCAGGGAAATATTGTATTTCAACATCCAATAGAAATTTCCAGGGTCGGCAAGGCCCTGGATCACGAACATTTCTCGCAAGCCCAATCACTGCTGCTGCTGCTGCAATAACGGGAGTCATTACCGATGTACGAGAAATGTTATAAAAATTCAAAACACGAAATCCGAAATACGAAACAATGCTAAAAACTTAAATTATCAAAATACAAAATCTTTTGAATATTTGATACTTGATAATTTTGAATTTGTTTCGAATTTCGATATTCGGATTTCGAATTTGCATAAAGCATATGAAAAAGAACTTAACGCATATCATATCCACATGTGTACCATTACAAATGGAAGACGTGGATACAGATCAGATCATTCCTGCGCGGTTCCTGAAAGCAACTACTAGGAAGGGATTTGGATTAAACGTTTTTCGTGACTGGCGATACGATATGGATGGGAATCCCAAGCCACATTTCATACTCAATCACCCTAAGTATTCGGGAGAGATTCTCGTTGCAGGAAGAAATTTTGGCTGCGGATCGAGTAGAGAACATGCAGCATGGGCGTTGTCTGATTATGGGTTTACTATTGTTGTTTCCAGCTTTTTTGCAGACATTTTTAAAAACAACGCTTTAAATAATAGCTTGTTGCCCATCCAAGTAACCGAAGAATTTTTACAAAAAATCTTTAAAGCTACATTTTCAGATCCAAAGATACTAATAGCAATTGACGTGGAAAAACAAACAATCAATGTACCAAGTTTGGGCATAGAAGAGAAATTCGAGCTTAATCCCTATAAAAAAATTTGTATTATGAACGGCTATGACGATATAGATTATTTATTAAGTATGCAAGATAAGGTAGAAGTGTTTGAAAAACATCGGAGTAATGATTACTCTTTGGTATAAACGTCATTGCGAGGACGACGGGCAACGACCCTAGTGACGAAGCAATCTCTTGCGTGGTAATTTGCATGAAGCATGAAAACGCGATCTTCAATCTATATTTTGACCAATGATAAGAATACAATTCTTTATATTGGAGTGACAAGTAATTTAGTAAAACGAATTTGGGAGCATAAGAATCATATATTTAAGGGATTTACTCAAAAATATAATGTTCACAAACTAGTATACTACGAAACCTTTGAAAGAATTGAAGAGGCAATTATAAGAGAAAAGCAGTTAAAAGGAGGTTCACGCAAAAAGAAAGAAAAATTAATTAATGAATGTAATCCTGAGTGGAAAGATTTATATGAAAATATTGTATAGATTGCTTCACCAGTCTGCGGACTAGGTTCGCAATGACATCTATGAAAAAAATAATAGCAGTATTACCGGGAGATGGTATTGGTC
>DATIIA010000130.1:0-1981 GCA_035480115.1 Candidatus Anderseniibacteriota bacterium
AACAGTTTCATGAAATGATGCAGAAAGAAGATGTAATTATTCTCGACACAAGAAATGCTTATGAAACAAAAATCGGAACATTTCAAAATGCTGTTGATCCAAAATTAGATTCGTTTTACCAATTTCCAAAGTTCGTAGAAAAAAGTGCTATTCCAAAAGATAAACCAGTACTCATGTACTGCACGAGCGGTATTCGATGCGAAAAGGCATCAGAAGAAATGAAACATCAAGGGTACCAAGAGGTGTATCAATTAGATGGCGGTATTACAAATTACTTAAAAGAATATCCAACCGGTAATTGGAATGGCGAGTGCTTTGTATTTGACCATCGAGTCGCCGTCGATTCTGCCTTACAACCAAGTAAGCGCTATGCCCTTTGCCCACGATGCGGCAACCCGGGCGATGTACAAACCAATTGCACAATATGTAATGCTGAATGCAAGCTATGCACAGAATGCCTCCAACAAGCTCCTGCAGCATGTTCTAAGCGATGTAGGAACGAAATTACTCAACGAAAGTTTGACAAAGTGTAAAAATAGGAGTACTATAAACGCAGTGTTCGCTCCTTCGAAAATTGGATTTACGAAGTAGAAAGTGTGGTGGAAAATGACTGTGCAAATTTATGATTGCAACCAAAGTCGATTCCAGCAAAAAACGCCAAACCAGCATGAAAGGACTGCCCCGCCTATCTCAAAATTCGTTGACAGAATTCAAACTCCTGGAACACCTCGACACAACAAGTACCTCTGTTTCTGGCTCGTGCCAGAACCAAAAGAAGACAAGAAAGGATAAAAAGTTGAACTCAACGCCAAACCATCAAAACCCCCGGTAGCACATCTGCTCATCGGGGGATCATTTTTTATTTGTCATTCCGGGCTTGACCCGGAATCCAAGTCGCTTAGATCCTGAATCAAGTTCAGGATGACATGCTAGTCACTTCCAGTTCTTCTGAATTTCAGCTTTGTCGAGTGAAGGAGAAACTTTAATAGCTTTCTCAATAATGGAATGCTTTGCGTTCTCCGTTTTTGCTGCTTTAAACTTTTCTCGAAGCTGGGCAAGCTTGCTCTTTCGGCGCTGCCGTAATCGTTGTTCTGTTTTTCGTGGTTTTGACATTTCTTTATAATAGACAGGAGCGCACGATCTTGTCAATATCTTGGGCCGAACGATTTCCAGAAACGATATCTGATATGCCTCTGCATAATGGCGCTTGAATATTTTTCGATTCCAGTAACTGGATCATTTGTGGAAGCGAACTTGCTCCTTCGCTCACCGTAATACATTCGCCAGACTGTACAATTTCATGCCCGACTTTACAATTTCTTGAATGGGGAGAAAATCCTGTAGCGATAAGATCTCCTAACCCAGCACCTGTAACTGCTGTCCTATCGTCTCCTCCCAACGCGGTAATAATACTTTCCATTTCTTGAATCGCAACACGAACAAACCATCCGCGAAAATTGCTGCCAAGCAGCATGGCATCCGCCATACCTAAACCAATAGAATAAATATTTTTCAGCACTCCTGCTACTGCAACACCATGGAGATCATGTGAATACTCGAGTTGCAATAACGTTCCCGAAAATAATTCCTGGACTTGCGTATATGCGTTTTTATCCTGTACTGCTAATACAGCAAATGCAGGGAGTCCTTGTGTAATTTCAGGGGCAAGCATGGGGCCATGCATAAGCGAAATAATACCCTTACCCTTAAAAACATCCTCAAGAATTTCATCGGATGTTGTAAGTGTTCCCTCTTCTATGCCTTTTGTCGGAGAAATAATAATCGTATCAGATGAAATAAATGGCAGCACCGATTCCGAAGCAGTACGAAGAGCCCAAGACGAAACACATAAAAACACAATATCAGCATCTCGCACTACGTGTTCAAGCGGCTGCATTCCAGGCACTCGAGACGCATCAACATCCCATAAAGCCAGAGTTATATCTTGGGTATGCTCAAGAATCTTTGTAATAGCCATTCC
>DATIIA010000131.1:0-2389 GCA_035480115.1 Candidatus Anderseniibacteriota bacterium
ACCCGTCATGCCACCGATATGTTTGTATAATCTAAAGAAGTTTTGGAATGTAATAGATGCAAGCGTTCTGCTTTCTTGCTGTACTGCAACGTGCTCTTTTGCTTCAAGGGCTTGGTGCAAGCCTTCTGAATACCTACGGCCTTCCATGAGGCGCCCAGTGAATTCATCTACGATCACCACTTTGCCATCTTGTACAATGTAGTCTTTATCTTTGTGATAGAGGGTTTGGGCGCGCAGTGCTTGCTCTAAGTGATGCACAAAGCGCATGCCTTTTTCTGCATACATATTTTCTATTCCAAGATTTTTTTCAACGAAGGTTACTCCAGCATCAGTAAGTGTTGCAGCTTTTCTTTTTTCATCTACGTTGTAGTGTTCATCTTCCGTTAAGAGAGGAACGATGCGAGAAAATTGATCATATAAGCTGGTGGAATCTGAATCAGGAGCCGAAATAATAAGAGGGGTTCTGGCTTCGTCAATTAAAATGCTATCAACCTCATCTACTAATGCATAATATAATTCGCGTTGAGCTAATTGTTCTAAACTTTGCGCCATGTTGTCGCGTAAGTAATCGAATCCGAATTCGTTATTCGTGCCGTATGTTATATCGCATGCATATGCTGCTCTCTTTTCCTGTGGTGATTGCCCTGCGACAATAACTCCAACGCTAAGTCCAAAAAATTCATACACCGGCCGCATCCATTCGGCATCGCGTTGGGCCAAGTAATCGTTTGCAGTTACGAGGTGAGCTCCTTTGCCTGCAAGCGCGTTCAAAGTAAGGGGTAATGTTGCAACCAATGTTTTTCCTTCACCGGTTTTCATTTCAGCGATACTGTCTTTTAATAGTGCTAAGCCACCAATTAGCTGGACGTCGAAATGCCGCATGTTGAGTGTTCGTTTTGCTGCTTCTCGTACTCCTGCAAAAATTTCAGGGATATGTTGATCAATAACGGAACGCTCTGCGCCTTTCCACTTTGCAACATATTCTTTTAATGCTTCATCAGAAAGAGATGCAACGGTACTTTCGAGTGCATTAATTTGTTCGACCACGGGCCGATACGCTTCAGCGGCTTTCTCGTGGCGCGAAGCTCCGCGGAAAATATCAAATAATCCCATAGGTATTAGGAATGTTCTTTTCTGCGATCGTGATCAGATGATAATTCTGATTTCAGCGCAGTTACTGCAGAATCAATTGCATTTGCTACGCTATCTTCTGAACGCTCTGCTCGATATACATGCTTGCCTTGTTCAATAATGATAATGCATCGTATCACGCTTCCATGAACGTGATGGGTGTCGTGGATAAATGTAATATGCGTGACGAATGGCGGCACTACATGTTTTTCAAGTTTTTGTAGCTCTTGCTCCAGTTTTTCCGTATCTTGCTGACTTAATTCTATATGATCTGTTCGAAGTGAGTATTGCATAGTTGTGCCTTAAGTATTCCTTACTTGCAGGAGATGTTCAACTTCTTTTGCAATACCTTGTCGGAATCTGTCAACAGAAAATGCGCTTGCCTGTTTCTGGAGATTTTCAGGGTAAAATGCTCGTTCGATGCGGATAAAGTTCCGAATAGCTTCTGCGAGGGTTTCTGGCAGCTGCTCTCGGTACAATATTCCATGCACACCATTTCGTACTATTTCAACTACTCCTCCCATTCCGAATGCTATCACAGGCGTACCGCAGGCTAATGCTTCTGCTGCTGTCATGCCAAAATCTTCAATCCCGGGCTGGATAAGTGCTCGGGCATTTCGATATAAATCACGCAACTCTTCTCGAGAAACATTTTCTGCAAAACGTGTATGCTTTCCAGCAAGTTTTTGTAACCGCGATTTGTCACTTCCCACTCCCGCGATAACGAGTTGTAATCCTAATTTTTCGGCAACGAGAATTGCATGATCGAATTTTTTTTCTGGAGTTAGTCTTCCCACGCACAAAAAATATTCACGAGCGCTAGAAGTTGATCGAGGAGTAAAAAAATTCGTATCAATAGGCGGATATACCACGCTGCTATCTTTTTGGTAATATGTTTTAATTTTTTGTTGAGTATAATGAGAATTTGCAATGTAGGCTGTCGGTCGCTGTGCTGCGGCAAAGTCAATCATGCGCAACCAATGAAATAGCATACGAAGTATTGGCCGTACGAATGAACGTTGATCAACTACTCGTAACGATGCATCCCATATATATCGTGTTGGTGTATGGCAATAGCACAGGTGAGGAATAGTGGATCTTGTGATAACCCCTTTTGAAAATCCGCTCGAGCTACTGATGACAATATCGTATGTAGATAAATCAAATTGTTCTGCTGCCTGAGGTAAGAAAGGGAGCATTCTTCCCGGATGCCTACGAAACCAGCGCGGCCATTGTTGAAGCGATGACGTATGAATAG
>DATIIA010000132.1:0-5762 GCA_035480115.1 Candidatus Anderseniibacteriota bacterium
AAAAAATAATCGGCATTTACGGACATATTAATCCCAGCTCGCTTCCTAAAGTAGGCCAAAAAGTAACAGCGGGCCAGCAAATCGGGGTTTTAGGCAAAGGTTTTACCTCTGAAACTGACGGCGAGCGTAAGCACCTACATCTCGGGTTAGTAAAAGGAACTACGTTTACGTTGCTCGGCTATGTGCCAAATAAATCGCAATTAAGCGGCTGGATTGATCCGTTGACGGTGTTCTAATTTTTTGTATGGTGAAGGTAAGAGTGTTGGTAACGTGTCCCTTGTTCTTTGCAAATCGAAAGGAGGGTGTATGGCGCAGCAGAACGATGAAGAAAAAGCTTTTTTGGAAGGACTGGAGAAATTGGATCCTGAAAAGGTGAGTGTTCCGGACTATCGGAAGCTCATGCAAAAATTTCAGGACTGGTTCCAGAGTAATCCTAGCTATGCAGAGCGTGCGCGAATAATTCTTCGTAAAGTTAAGCCACTGCTCCGCGAGAATGAGCTCAAGATTCAGTGAGGAACGTTATGGTGCCTTATGCACGAAATAGACGAAGTAACGGCGTGGCAGTTTTCTTTATTCATTTATAGAAACCCACGCCTGTTCTTTTAAGTTGGTAGCTCCAAGGGGAATCGAACCCCTGTTTCCGCCTTGAAAGGGCAGCGTCCTAGCCGTTAGACGATGAAGCCATGTTCCCGATACATCGGGTATGTCTTTTTTTACCAGCTTTGCGTTCTCTTGTCCAATATGCAAGGATATTTGGTATGGATGTACGAAAAACCACTATTTTAGCAATAGAATCATCTTGTGACGATACGGGCGTTGCTGTTGTGCAGAAAAATGGTGAAAATATTGATGTTTTAGCTAGTTTGGTAACATCGCAAGATATTCATGCAGCAACGGGAGGAGTAATTCCAGAAGCTGCTGCTCGAGAACATGTTCGGGTGATTAGCCCGATGGTCAAAACAGTTATGGAAAAATCGGGGTTGAATAAAGATGATATTAACGCAATTGCGCTTACAGTCGGACCAGGCTTAATGCCATCCCTTGCGGTGGGGGTACAAGCAGCCCGGACGCTAGCATATGCATGGAATAAGCCGATTGTTCCCGTGCATCATATAGAAGGGCATATATATTCTGCATTACTAGCCTCTCCCCCTTACGAAGGGGGAGCTGGAGGGGGTCTGTTGAGTGGCGAGAGAAACTTATTCCCCGCACTAGCAGTTATTATTTCTGGCGGGCATACAATGTTAATTCGTGTGCAAGATCATCTGAACTATGAAGTGCTCGGACAAACGCGCGATGATGCAATTGGGGAAGTATTCGATAAAGTAGCGCGCATGCTGGGCTTGGGATATCCGGGAGGAGCAAAGGTAAGTAAATTAGCAGAGCAGGGGAATCCGAATGCGTTTCATTTTCCACGGCCAATGGAACATTCGCATGATTTAGATTTTAGTTATTCAGGATTGAAAACTGCAGTTTTGTACCAGCTGCGAGATCTGGGGGAAAATGTTACTGAAAAAGACAATGCAAATATCGCTGCAAGTTTTCAAGAAGCAATATGCGATTCTGTTGTTACGAAAATCGAATACGCACTAAAGAAAGATGCATATAAATCAATCTTGTTTGCGGGAGGAGTTGCGGCAAATACAGCATTGAGAATTCGAATTGCTGGTATTGCAGAAGAGCAAGGAATTGAATTACGAATTGCGCCACCAGAACTCTGCGGAGATAACGCCGTTATGATCGGGGAAGTGGGTGTATATGCCTTTGAAGCCGGACGAATCAAAAACTGGGGAGACGTCGATGCTGTTGCGAGAGTAAGTATAGAAACATTTTCCAAATAGTACCTTCCCCCCAATTGGGGCGGAAGGAGAGGATGGGGGCAGATTAGGAGCGATGGCGCATCTCCCACCCCCTCGGGCAGGGGGAGAGAACGACTATTTACATCAAGTCCTTGCTTGTTGCAGATGGGCTTACAGAATCTCGAATCGTAAGCAATACGGATCTGCGTAATCGAGCGCACGCATCATGTGAGCATTTTGATAGGTGATTTGCCGCAACGATAAAGTTTTTATTTTCTGCGAGATTCATCGGTTGGCGAGAACCGTATAAGAACGATTGGCATTCCATGCATCCTAATAATGCATTTTCTGAAAATAACCAGCGCACTTTTGCATGCATGCTTTCTCGAACTTTTTTTCGAAGTCCTTGGCATTCTTTTTTTCTACAATCAACTAAATGTTCGAGCGCATTTCGAAATCCAACTTGTCCGGCTACACTAAACACAAATGCTGGCATGCATGATTTATGCGCATCATTGCATGTAAATTCTCCTGATGATGATTCTTGCCCTACCACGCTGACGGATTCAATTGCGATAGTGTATGACATGTATTTCCACAGCATAACGCATGACTAGTATGTCCGCCAGATTGATTTTTGAGGCTTTTGGGGCATACTATGCCTATGACCGAGTTATCTGCTCAATACAGCCCAAAAGATCACGAAGGGGATATATACAAGAAATGGGACGCTTCTGGGGCATTTCAGCCGAATGAAGAGCTAGTAAAACAAGGCAAGAAACCATTTGTCGTAATGCTTCCGCCGCCGAATATTACGGGTGTATTACACATGGGTCATGCATTACAAGATACAATCATGGATATTCTGGTACGCTGGCATCGCATGAAAGGCGAGCCGACATTATGGATGCCTGGTATGGATCATGCTGCATTGCCGACTAATAAGATTATCATTGATCAATTATATGCAGAAGGAACTACGAAAGAAGAAATTGGCCGCGATGAATTTATAAAGAGAACGCAGCAGTGGTACGAAAAAACGGGACCACTTATTTTGAATCAGATGAAGCGCTTAGGAGCATCATGTGATTGGACACGAACAAGATTCACAATGGATACAAAATATGTTCACGCAGTGAATGAAACATTCTTAGCATATTATAAGAAGGGATATATTTACCGCGGAGCTCGGATTGTAAATTGGGATCCAAAAACACAAACAACTGTTTCGGATTTAGAAATCGACTATAAAAAAGAAAAGACGCCGTTGTATACATTCCAATATGGACCATTTGAAATCAGCACCTCTAGGCCAGAAACAAAATTTGGGGATAAATACGTAGTTATGCACCCAGACGATGCTCGTTATGCCCATTATAAAGAAGGGGACACGTTTCAAGCGCCATGGATTAATGGAGAAGTGACCGCAACCGTTATTAAAGACGATTCCCTAGACATGAATTTTGGCACTGGCGTCATGACGATTACACCATGGCACGACATTACAGATTTTGAGATTGCGCAAAAACATAACCTAGATATGGAGCAGATTATTGATTTTAATGGGAAACTTCTTCCGATTGCAGGAGAATTTGCAGGAATGACTCTTACTGAAGCGCGGCCAAAAATCGCAGAAAAATTAGAAAAAATGGGATTATTAATTTCCGTAGATAAGAAATACGAACATAATGTCGCATTAAATGATCGAGGGAAAGGAGTTATTGAACCGCAAGTTATGCGCCAATGGTTTGTGGACATGTCAAAACTCAAAGAAGAAACTATTCAAGTCGCAAAAAATAACAAAGTTCGATTTATTCCCGACCGATGGAAAGAGCATTTTATTGATTGGATGGAAAATGTGCATGATTGGAATATCAATCGGCAAATTTGGTTAGGCCACAGGTTGCCTGTTTGGTGGAAAAAGGGAACGCACGGGACGGATCACGAAGAAGGAAATTTTATTGTTTCGGTTGATCCGCCGACTGGCGGACCAGAAGGGGAGTATGAACAAGATCCAGATACGCTCGATACTTGGTTTTCTTCCGCATTATGGCCCTTTGCAACGCTCGGATGGCCGGAAGAAACAGCTGACTTAAAACAGTATTATCCTACGAGCGTCCTTGTTACGGCCCGAGAAATTTTATATTTATGGGTTGCTCGAATGATTTTTTCTGGACTAGAGCTTGTACGAGATGTTCCATTTCGCGATGTCCTCATTCATCCGGTTGTTCTTGCAAAAAATGGACAGCGAATGAGCAAATCGCTTGGCACGGGTGTCGATCCATTAGATTTGATTGAAGCACATGGGGCTGATGCGACTCGGTTTGGGTTAATGCATCAGATGAGTTTTGATATGCAGCAAATGAAATTCGATCCGGAAGCTATCAAGGCCGCTCAAAATTTTGCAAACAAATTGTGGAATATTGCACGTTTCTTGGATACCTTAGAAGATCGCAGCGAAGAATCGATTGCAGATAGTTGGATTCAACAAGAATGTGCTCGGGTTGCAAAAGAAGTTACAACGCTGTTAGGTGAATATAAAATTGGCGAAGCTGCACGATTGCTCCAAGATTTTATCTGGTCAGATTTCGCAGACTGGTATGTGGAAATCGTAAAGCGAGAAGGATCGCCTAAGATTGCTCGTGCGGTATTTGCGAATATTCTCAAGCTACTGCACCCATTTATGCCATTTATTACAGAAGTATTATGGCAGCATATAGGCAACAATGATTTGCTGATACGTTCTTCATGGGAATTTGAAAAATATACGGAACATAAAGACGTGAACGAAAAGATATATGTATTTCAATCAGTCGTTGCAGCATTACGATCTGCTCGCATATTATTTGGCATCAATATGGCAAGTACTGTTCAGATATATGCTGAATATTCTCTCCCAATGCAAAAAACCCTCGAATCTCTAGCAAAAGTACAAGTCGTTGCAGAGAAAAAAGATTCTATGCGATCGTATCCTGTATCTTCGGGCGGAGTTATTTGGCTATTTTCTGATGAAATAACAGAGGAGTCTATTGCACATGGTCAAGCAAAACTAGATGTTCGTGCAGCAAAGATACAGGCAACAATACGTTCTTTAGAAAATATTATTTCCACCATGCAAAGCAAAGCTCCAGAAGAAAAGCTCCAAGAGAAAAAACAGCAGCTGTCAGATATGCAGCAACAGCTCAAAGATATTCAAGACAGCAGGGCATTACTTGTGCTATAGTAAATGCATTAGGATATGACTCAAGAACCACGAAGTTTTTTTGAACGATTAACGGGCGCAAAAGTATTACGCAGCCCCGGAGATTCAGAAGATCAAGAAATTCCAGTTCATGATACACAGCGACAGAATACTGATTTTTTGCCGCGTGAAGTTGAAACCGTTTTATCTGAACCTGAGACAGAAGATGAAGAGGAATATACCGACGAAACTGCGCTCTCTTCTGATGAAGAACAAGAAGGGCAGCTCACTGTGGATGTATTCCAAGATGATACCAGCATTATTATTCAAAGTACTGTTGCAGGCGTATCTCCTGACGACTTGGATGTATCGATCACAAACGACATGGTTACGATTCGAGGTGAACGAAAGCGCGTATATGATGTAAGCGAGCAAGATTATTTCTACCAAGAATGTTACTGGGGGACGTTTTCTCGATCTGTTATTTTGCCAGTTGAAATTGATGCGGATAATGCAGAAGCCAAAATGAAAAATGGCGTTCTGACGATCAGGATTCCAAAGGCGAATATTGCAGTTACCCGTAAACTCAAAGTAAAAGACGCATAAATGGATTGGTTGCTGGTAGGTACACTGATCGGTTCGATATTGTTATTGCCCACAGCATACGCAGGAATTATCGGCGCTCCGTGGGCGCCTACAAGAATTGCCGTAGTAAAAAAAGCATTTGATTCGGTAGCTATATCCAAGGATGATGTGCTTATTGATATCGGCTGTGGGGATGG
>DATIIA010000133.1:0-2277 GCA_035480115.1 Candidatus Anderseniibacteriota bacterium
AGGAGTGTTATCGCTATTACCAACCCACACCCCTACCGCAGTTGTTGTGCTATATCCAAGAGTCCATTCATCCCGATAACTGGAACTGGTGCCTGTTTTTAATGCGATCGGTTCATTAAATTTTAAAAGCGAGCCAAATACCGGAGTCGTCATTTGTTCATCGGAAAGCATGGAAGTGATAAGGGAAGATACTCCTGAGGATACGGCTTGGCGATGCTGGGCAGGTGGAAACGTTACTGAAGCACCATATTTATTCTTTATTTCGAGGACCGTATGGGGCGATACATATTGTCCATCTGCGGCAAAAGTCGCATAGGCGTTTGTCATATCAAATAACGATACTTCGTATGCACCTAATGCAAACGATAAACTGGTTTTTGCAGATTCTGGAAGGTTTGATATTCCCATACCAATTGCTTTTGCAACAACGCTGTCTCCGCCTACCATATGCAGTACTTCTACTGCGGGTACATTTAAAGAATTTGCTAATGCAAATGCCGCAGACACTTTCCCAAAAAAACTTTTTGTATAATCTTGAGGGGAATAACTTTTGTTCCAACCAATAGAATACTTTGTCGGCACATCATGTAATACGCTTGCGGGAGTTATAGCATTTTGTTCAAGCGCAGTGGCATATACGATCGGTTTGAACGAGGAACCAGGCTGTCGTGGGGTAGTTGCCATGTTGATTTTTCCGTATACCCCATTTTCCCATGAAATATTACCGGCAAGTGCAAGGACGTCTCGGGTAGCAACATCAATGACGACAGCAGCTGCGTTATGTGCGTTATATCGAGATAGCCTATATTCCTGGTTTTGTATAATTGTCTCAACTTGTTGTTGCAAATCGGGGTCGAGGCTCGTTCGAACATGCAGACCTGACCCGTACACGGTTTGTTCACCGAATTGGTTGATTAACTGATCGCGAATCATAATGGCAAAGTAAGGGGCATTTGTATTCTGATCTTTTCGCGCAATAAAGGTTCCATAGTCTTGTTGAAATGCAGAACGATCTTTGGATGCTATTTGATGCTGCTGTTGCATGTATTCGAGGATACTGTTTTTGCGGGCTGATAATATCGCAGAAATGCCATGAGTGGGTGCAAGGTCGGAGGGAGCAGTTAGGAGTGCCGCAAGCGTTGCGGATTCGCCAACAGAAAGATCGCTCGCATGTTTTCCATAATATGTTTGTGCGGCAGCTTCTATACCAAACGCATTTTGTCCAAAATATGCATTGTTGAGATATATTTCTAAAATTGTTTGTTTGGAACATTTTTTCTCTAGTTTAAAAGCAAGAATCATCTCCTTATACTTTCTTGAAAAACTTTTTTCTGGAGATAAAAGCGTATTTTTTACGACTTGCTGGCTAATGGTTGATCCGCCATAGAGAAGTTTCTTCGCAGTAATATCTTCGACGAGCGCATGAATGATTCCTTTAAAAGACAATGCGCCATGTTTATAAAATTCTCGATCCTCAGAGGCGAGCACGGCTTGTTGCGTATATAAGGGGATTTTACTAAGTGGAACAAACGTTTTGCGTGCAGGGGATTCGAACGTAAAAAAAGGGTTCCCGTTCCTATCTTCAATCGTAAGGCCGGTATCTTTCGCATGGAATAGCCCCTGTTCGTCAGGAATCTGAAATTCTCCATAGAGCTTAATAGTGTACGCAATAGCAAACATCTCGAGCGTAAATATCACGAGAACAAAAACAAAAAATACGTTGGATGAACGTTTTTGCATAAGCTTAGAAGTATAGCCTGAAAAGTGTTGTATACTCAAGATATGAGTTGGCTTATTCCTGTAGCATCTGCGCATGAAGTATATGTTCTGCAGCCTGGCACTATTGCTCACGATATTTCAGTAGCTTCTCCGAATCCATTTAGCTCAATTCCCGGGAATATCGGCCAGTTTTTTGAATGGACGGGTATTGTAATTGCTGTTCTTATAATCGTTTTTTTACTAGCGCATTCGAGTTTTTTACAGAGACTCTGTGATTCAGTGCTAAAAAAAATCAAGCGATATGCGCCGTTTATTGCGAGAATAACATTAGGCTCAAGCTTATTTGCATCAGGATACTACCACGCACTGTTCGGTCCAGAATTGCCATTTACGACTATTTTTTCTGATACGGCATCAAGCGTCATATCAATTATTTTTATAGTTATAGGCATCTGTATTATTGCTGGGTTTTTAACTCGTATCATGGCGTGTATTGCGCTGCTATTTTTCATAAGGGCGATTTTAGTAGACCACGCCTATATGTTGACGTACGCAAAC
>DATIIA010000134.1:0-5078 GCA_035480115.1 Candidatus Anderseniibacteriota bacterium
GGCATTTAGATTTTTTAGAAGAAGCAAAAAAACAAGGGGATGTATTGTTTGTAGGTATTAACACGGATGAATCTATTCGCTCTGGCAAAGGGCCTACTCGACCTATTATTCCGCAGGAAGATAGAGCTGCATTGCTCGCTGCGCTTGCATGTGTTGATTACGTCGTCATTATGGATGGCGCTTATGATGACGAACCACATGGTTCTTACTTACCTGCAGTGAAGCCAGATATCCACGTCAACGGCGAAGAATATGGGCCAGTAGAATCGTGGGTTGAATATCCTATGATGAAAGAATTAGGAATTTCTGCATATCAAGTAAAACGACGTCCTAATTTATCAACCTCTGAAGTTATAGAAAAAATAAAGGGCCTATGATTATCGTCACGGGCGGGGCAGGATTTATCGGAAGTGCAACTGTAGCTGCATTAAATGAACGTGGGCGGGACGATATTATTATCGTTGATGATGTTGATCATGACGAGAAAGAACATAATATAAGCAATCTGCAGTATGACCAAATAATTGGCATTACTGAATTCCGAGAGCAGTTGCTATCTGGAGAATTTGATCATCAGGATATTGAAGCGATTATTCATATGGGTGCATGCAGCAGTACAACTGAAACGAATTGGGAATATCTTATGGATAATAACGTTGAATATTCAAAAGATATTATTCGGTGGTGCCAGTCACACAATGTGCGATGCATCTATGCATCAAGCGCTGCGACATATGGAAATGGTGAACATGGATACAATGATGACGAAAAACTATTTGATCAACTAGAGCCATTAAATTTATACGGCAAATCAAAGCTGTTAGTTGATATATGGTCGCGAGATGGCGGGTTTTTGCAACAGGCGGTTGGTTTGCGATTCTTTAATGTCTTCGGCCCGAATGAATGGCATAAGGAATCAATGATGAGCGTTATCGCAAAAAAATATCCTGATATGGCAGCTGGGAAAGGCATAACGCTTTTTAAATCATACGAAAAGAAATATAAAGATGGTGAGCAGAAGCGCGATTTTATATATATACAAGATGCAGTGCGCGCAGTATTGTTTTTTCTGGATAATAAAAGTCTAGCTGGAATTTATAATGTTGGAACGGGGATTGCTCGATCATGGCTCGATGTTGCAAAGGCGATGTTCGCAAGTTCAGATATTCCCGAAAAAATTGTATTCATTGAAATGCCAGATGATGTGAAAAATCAGTATCAATATTTTACACAAGCAGATATGGCTAAATTAGAAAATACAGGATTTGACATTTCTGAAAATTATACGCTTAAAGATGGCATCGGAGAGTATATACAGGATTATTTGGCTCCCCATAGGCACATACGGAAGACAGTGCTATAGTTTTGGTATGAAAGGAATAATTCTCGCCGGAGGGTCTGGCACGCGCCTGTACCCCTTAACAAAAGCTATTAGTAAGCAGTTGATGCCTGTATACGATAAGCCGATGATATATTATCCGCTTTCTTCTTTAATGCTCGCTGGAATTACGGAAATTCTCATAATTTCTACTCCTCACGATCTGACGATGTTCCAGCATTTGCTTGGCGACGGATCGATGCTCGGCATGAAGTTTTCTTACAAAGAGCAGCCAGAGCCAAACGGATTAGCTCAAGCATTTGTATTGGGCGAGGAATTTATTGGCAATGATTCTTGCGTACTTATTCTCGGAGATAATATTTTTTATGGAAGCAATTTTCAAGAAACGCTCCAATCTGCTCGAAAAGAAATTGACCAGCATGGCGGTGGAATGATTTTTGGATACCATGTTGCTGATCCGGAGCGATATGGGGTGGTATCGTTTGATGCAGATGGCAGTGTAACTTCAATTGTTGAAAAACCAGAACATCCAGAATCTCATTTTGCTGTTCCTGGTATTTATTTTTACGATAATTCGGTTGTATC
Source organism: Candidatus Anderseniibacteriota bacterium (assembly GCA_035480115.1). GTDB lineage: Bacteria > Patescibacteriota > Andersenbacteria > UBA10190 > UBA10190 > HO2-45-11b. Next base: position 1,925 of record DATIIA010000134.1, read on the forward strand.
AATTGCAAAGAATTTGAAACCTTCTGCCAGAGGGGAATATGAAATCACTGATGTGAACTTGCAATATCTTGCCCAGGGCAAGCTTAAGGTTTCTATTCTAAGCCGAGGCACAGCATGGCTCGATACAGGAACTCATGCATCATTATTACAGGCAAGTAACTTTGTTCAGGTTATAGAAGAACGTCAAGGATTGAAAGTTGGGTGTATCGAAGAGGTTGCATATCGCATGGGATATATTACCAAGGATCAGTTGCAAAACATTGCTCAAGGATTGCTGAAAAGTGGATATGGAGCATATTTATTGGAAGTCTCAAATGAAAATTGACAAATAATAGAATATAGTTTAAATTTGCACTATGGATTACAGTATCGTTGTACCAGCGCATAATGAGGAAGAGTCAATGCCATTGCTCTATGAAGCCATAAAAAAAGTTTTTGATGGAATGGGCGGGGCATGGGAATTAATTGTGGTAGATGATGGAAGTACGGATAAAACCTATTCAATTATTTCCGCAATTTCTGATAGAGACCCTCGTGTAAAAATTATTAAATTACGAAGAAAGTTTGGCCAAACTGCCGGCTGGTCTGCTGGCTTTTCTGCAGCAAAGGGAGATATTGTCGTTGTTATGGATGCCGATTTGCAGAATGATCCGAACGATATTCCGGCCATGATTAAAAAAATGCGCGATGAGGATTATGATGTCATATCAGGGTGGCGCAAGGACAGAAAAGATAAGAATATGCTAAAAATCGGAAGCAGAATTGGGAATTGGCTGCATAAAAAAGTTACGGGAGAAAAAATTCATGATCATGGATGTTCTTTGAAGGTATATAAAAAGGAAGCTCTCGTTGATCTTGAGTTGTATGGGGAGATGCACCGGTATATTACGGCCTTGCTCTCTTGGAAAGGATTTCGAGTGGGTGAAATGGTTGTTCGCCATCATGCGCGAAAATATGGTGCAACAAAATATAATATTAGAAAAAAAATGAAAGGCTTTTTAGATTTATTAATTGTAAAATTCTGGATCCAGTATTCTGCTCGACCGATGCATTTTTTCGGGAGCATTGGCGCAGTATTTATTGCAGTTGGTTTTTTGCTCGGCGGGACTTTAGGCATTCTTTGGCTACTTAGGCTTATTAGCTTAAATGGACGATCCACACCATTGCTTGCAGTATTGCTTGTGCTTCTTGGGTTTCAGTTTTTACTCGCAGGTGTGCTTGCTGATATTGTAGCGCATACGTATTACGCGCAAAAAAAGCCATATTCTGTGCAGTCCACAAAAGGATTTTAGGCCATGAACCTGCTTTTTATTAACAATGAATTTCCTCCTATCGGTGGAGGAGGGTCAACTGTTACTAAATATGCCATCAAGCGTTTAGTGGCCTCAGGCCATGCAGTAACTCTTATAACTTCCCGATATAAGGATTTGCCCCATCGAGAAATTATTGATGGAGCTACGGTAATTCGCATACCTGCATTACGAAAATACAAAGATTATAGTTCAATGATTGAGCTTGTTTCGTTTGGCATAAGTGCATTGATATATTGCTTCTTTTTTACGATGAGCAATCGTGTTGATTTTATTTTTGCCTTTTTTGCAGTGCCCGCAGGGTGGGTCGCATGGATCCTCTCGTATATTCGAGCTATTCCCTATGGAGTATATTTTGGTGGCTCCGATATTCCGAACGCGAACCCTTCTCGATTTGCTCGCATCTATCCTTTTATTACGCCGCTATTAAAAGCAATCTGGCGTCGTGCATCTTTTCGTTCTGTATGTTCTGAGGAATTACGAGAACTGGCAAAAGCTTCGGATCCACAATCAGATTTTTTATCTATTCCGAACGGAGTTGAAACAGAACGCTTTGTACCTATTGGCAGACCCGAAAATCCGAAAGTGAAAATATTATTTATCGGAAGATTGATTCCTCGTAAAGGGTTTCACCGTGTGGTACGGGCGCTTCCGAAAGTTCGCGAAATGGCCAAGATTCCTTTTGAGATTGAAGTTGTCGGAACGGGATTATACCGAGAAGAGCTTGATATGCTAGCTGAAGAGTTGGGTGTAAGCGACTTGATCCGTTATGTGGGAATGGTCCCGTATGATCAATTAGAAAAATCGTACCAATATGCTGATATATTTGTGCTTACTTCGCTTTCTGAAGGAATGCCATCGGTTATATTAGAGGCAATGGGATGCGGCCTTCCTATTATTGCAAGTAATGTGGGCGGCAACAATGAAATAGTACATGAAGGCCAAAATGGCTATTTGATCACGGGAGATGCAGTAGATATTTTGGCCGAGAAGCTATCTATTCTTATTAACGATAAAGAATTGCGAACACAGATGGGAAATAAAAGCCGTGAATATGCGCTACAATATGATTGGAAAAATATTATGGATAAATACAATGACCTTATTGAGCAGTATGGAAAAAAACAATAGAGAATATTTTAACGGGAAAGAAGTATTAATAACTGGAGGCGCTGGCTTCTTAGGGAGTTCGCTTGCGTGTGCTCTTGTTGATCTGGGCGCTCGGGTAACTATTCTTGATGCTATGTTGCCGTTGTATGGAGGCAACATGTTTAATTTGGAATCCATACGAGAGAAGATTCAATTCATTGAAGGCGATATTCGAGATGAAAAGATTGTTCAAGAAGTAGTGAAAGGAAAAGATATTATTTATAACTTTGCAGCTCAAGTAAGCTATATCGATTCAAAGGAACAGCCATTTTTAGATTTAGATATTAATGGGAAGGGGCATTTGAATGTTATAGAGGCAGTTCGCCAATTCGCTCCTCAAGCACGAATACTATTTTCATCTTCCCGCATGGTATACGGGAAAATTCTTACGACGCCAGTAGCTGAAACTCATCCTACAGATCCATTATCTTTATATGGCATTCACAAGTTGCTTGGTGAAAAATACTACCGATACTATACGCATACTTTTGGGCTTGATACGGTATCTGTTCGTATTCCAAATCCCTACGGACCTCGTCAACAAATGAAGCATAATAAATATTCCATAGTAGGATGGTTTGTTCGACAAGCGATGGAAGGAAAAAAAATTACTATTTTTGGAGATGGGAGCCAAGAGCGCGACTATTTATATATAGACGATATTGTTGATGCTTTTATAGAGCTTACGATGCATG
>DATIIA010000135.1:0-4196 GCA_035480115.1 Candidatus Anderseniibacteriota bacterium
TAATGAGCGCCATGCGAGAAGGAAAATCAATATGCCTTAGACTTGAAGAACGGGAGGCTGGGTTCAAATTAGTGCGTGCAATCGTACAATCTCAGAAATTCAAGGGATTTTCATTTGGCTATACGTTGGATAATGAGCACTTCCTTGTACTTGAATTGACTCCAACAATCAAAAAATGAATTCCTTTTTCGTCGATCGGCGGACGTGTCCACGTTCGCCTTTTTTATTGCTTAAAAATACCTAGTTGCCAGAATTTGTTCGCATCAGGTACTATCAATTGATGAATAAATTTATCGTAATCGGATCGAATTCTTTCTCGGGAGCACACTTGGTTGACCTGTTACTAGAAAATAAAAACAATGACGTTATTGGAATTGATCGCCAAGGAAAAGGGCCTCTCTTTTTACCCTATTTGCGGCACGAATCAAAGCAATTCCATTATTTTAATTTTGATTTAAATAAAGATATCGATGCGATTGCAGAACTTATTATCAATGCTCAACCGGATTATATTATTAACTTTGCCGCGCTATCTGAAGTTGCGCCAAGTTGGGAACATCCTGATCAATGGTACGAAACAAATGTGGTTGCTTTAACCAAATTAATAAACAAGATTAAAACACTTCCAAGCCTTAAGAAATATACTCACATTTCTTCCCCAGAAGTATACGGTACTTGCGAAGGAAATGTGACGGAAGAATCGCCAATGAATCCGACGACTCCATATGCAGCATCTAAGGCTGCGGCAGATTTTTCACTTCTGACGTTCTATAAAAACTTCAATTTTCCGCTTGTGCTCATGCGTGCAACAAATGTGTATGGTGAACATCAGCAATTATTCAAAATTATTCCTCGGACAATCATCTATCAAAAAATGGGAAGGCGCATTCCATTACATGGAGGCGGAGTTGCAGTAAAGTCGTATATTCATATTAAAGATGTATCTCGCGGATATTTGGCAGGGGCACTATTAGGTCGCCCAGGTGAGATTTATCATTTGTCTCCTGACCATGGTATTGCGGTATGGGATGTCGTACAGACTATCTGCAACTATATGGGAACTAGTTTTGATTCAGCAGTTAGTATTGTTGAGGAACGCTTAGGCCAAGATAAGGCATATGTTATCGACTCTACAAAGGCTCGTACAGAATTCGGATGGTATCCAGTTATTACTATGGAACAAGGGCTTAAATCAACAGTTGATTGGGTTGAGAAGTATTGGGATGAAATCCAAACACAGCCATTAGAATATATTCACGTTGCATGAAAAAAACAAAAGAAAAACAATATCAAGGGCAAGTAGAGCTGCAAGAGAAAGGTAAAGTTGGTATGCTTGGGCTTACGACGTCTTTTTTCTGGGAACATGACCCAAAACATTTATTATTTACATTGTCGCGATATAAATTTGCTGCAAAATTAGTTGAGGGAATGAACAGTGTAGCAGAAGTAGGCTGCGGCGATGCTACAGGGGCTCGCATTATTGCCGGAGGAGTAAAAAGTGTAGATGGATACGATTTTGACCCTGTATTTGTCGAAAATGCGAAAGAAATTAATGCCGGTATGAAAAAGTTGAACTTTTTCGTGCATGATTTGCTCAAAAAAGATCTTCCAAAGCAATATGATGCGATATATGCACTGGATGTTATTGAGCATATCCAGAAAAAAGATGAATCAAAATTTCTCATGCATGCAATTAACTCTTTGAATGATCATGGAATGTTGATTCTTGGTACGCCTAACCTTACATCGCAAGTCTATGCATCACAGCCAAGTAAAGAAGGTCATGTGAATTGTAAATCACATGATGAATTGCGGGCTCTTATGAAAAAACATTTTCATGTATCGCTTTTATTTTCTATGAACGATGAAGTGGTGCATACTGGATATGGACCTATGGCACATTATTTATTTGGCGTAGGTATTTGTCCGAAAAGGAGATGAATTACGTATTAGGAGGAAACGGTTTTATAGGGCGAAACGTAGTTAAAACGTTTGGCGCTCTTCCTATTCAACATGATTTATTAGATGATCCGACGGGAAAACTTGATCAACTTAAGCCGGGAGATATTATTTTTCATGCCGCTCACGCAGGCTCGGTAGATGATTGTGCTAAGAATCCTTCTCAAACAAGGAGCGTTAACGTTGATGGGTCTATTAGATTTCTCGCAGAGGCAAGAAAACAGAATGCGATTCCGCTCTATTTTTCTACTAATACGGTGTTTGATGGCGGGAAGCCTTATTACAAAGAAACAGATCTACCAAATCCAAACACGGAATATGGTCGTCAAAAAAGAGAAGTTGAAGAAGTGATCATGGCCAATTTTCCCAAGTATTATATTATCCGGATGACGAAAGTATATGGGCCAGGGAGCGGTTCGTTTATGGAATCATGGATGGACGCTCTTTTAGAGGGCAAAGAAATTCAAGCGGCGCATGATATGTATGCAGCTCCTGTATATATTGATGATGTTATGAAGGTTATTGCGGATTTATTAGCTGCTAATTCTATGGGCATTCATCATGTTTCAGGACCTGTAGAACGAAGTATGGAAGAAATCGCAAAGTTGGTTATTGCGCATACACAAGCAGACCCTAATCTTTTAAAAACTATCTCTATTGCAGATCTGAATCTCATAGAAAAACGCCCACTTCACAACTCACTTGCCTGTGATACCGTTAGAGATATTCCAGAGATTTTACAACATTTTTATCACTAATTAATTCATATGGCAGAAATAGATTTACTCGCGCAGTATCCTAAGACAAAGCGGAACTTAGATGAGCGCGCAGCAGGAAAAACAGAGGAAGATCGTGCAATCGGTCGGCAATTCGGATTTGATTACTTCGATGGTGATCGAAAGCATGGGTATGGAGGATTTTCGTATCAGCCTCGCTTCTGGCAGCCTGTTATTCCTGATTTTCAAAAACATTTCGGATTAACAAAAGATAGTTCTGTCCTTGATGTTGGATGCGGAAAAGGGTTCATGCTGCACGATCTGCGAGAATTAATTCCAGGCATTACCGTTCGCGGTGTTGATATTTCGGAATATGCAATTGAGCATGCAATGGACGATGTAAAGGAATTTGTATCCGTTGCAAATGCAACAACGCTTCCATTTGAAGATAAATCATATGACATCGTGATCTCTATTAATACGATTCATAATTTGCCTCTTGAAGAATGCAAACAAGCGTTACGGGAAATTGAACGTGTATCTCGTGGCAAATCGTTTATCACGGTAGATGCATATCATACCGAGGAAGAAAAAGAACGTATGGATAAATGGAACTTAACTGCACTTACCTACATGAGTGTTCCGGAATGGGAACAATTGTTTAAAGAGGTTGGATATACCGGCGACTACTTCTGGTTTATTCCGTAAGAGGATATGAAAGCTGCGATTCTTGAACGACTCAAAAAGCCGCTTATAGTCGCAGATGTTGCGCTGACAGATACGCTTATTGCCGGGCAAGTTCGTATTCGTATGCTTGCAGCAGGCGTATGCGGAAGCCAATTGCATGAAATAGATGGTAATCGCGGTGAAGATAAATACCTGCCTCATCTGTTAGGGCATGAAGGGTCAGGCATTGTAGAAGAAATAGGTCCTAATGTAACAAAAGTCAAAAAGGGCGATTATGTTGTTATTTCATGGATAAAAGGGTCAGGTATTAATGCTCCAGGCGCTGTTTATTCTTGGGGTACGAAGAAAGTCAATAGCGGCTCTGCTGCGGTGTTTGCGGAAGAAATTATCGCATCTGAAAATAGAATCACAAAGATTTCTAAAAATATCCCTCCTGATGTTGCGGCGCTATTAGGATGTGCTATTCCAACTGGGGCAGGAGTTGTGCGAAATACTCTTCACATTCCAAAAGGTTCTACTATTGCAATTTTCGGCACTGGTGGAGTAGGTGCCAGTGCAATTATGGGAGCAGTGCTTATGGGCGCAAAAGAAATTATTGCAGTAGATATATCGCCTGAGAAATTAAAACTTGCAAAAAAGCTGGGCGCTACGATGACTATAGACGCATCTAAAAAAGATCCTGTGGCAGTCATCAGAAAAAAATATAAAGATGGATTAGATTATGCTGTTGAAGCTGCAGGCATTACATCTGTTATGGAGCAAGCATTTGCATCGCTTTCAAATACAGGGACTCTTAGTATTGCAGGGCATCCAAAAGAGGGAAGTAAAATTTCC
>DATIIA010000136.1:0-9007 GCA_035480115.1 Candidatus Anderseniibacteriota bacterium
CAAGAACGAGACTGCTTCCAAATGTTGCGAGAGTGAGCCAACGGGGGCGCCAATCGCTCGTGAATAGTAGAAAAGGAGCGATATATAACAACCACCAAACATAGCCAATACATAATCTATTTCTTAATTTCTTATTTCTCCAAACTATTAGTATAAGTACTAACGCTGTCAAAAATAATATGACTCCTGGATAATACGGACCGGAAGTTTTTAGCCTCCATAGTTCAAATATATTAGAAAGTTTGTTTTCGAAAGATTTTGTTACTCGTATCTGAGGCCAGAGTCTCTGTTCGGCAGTGAAGCTGCTATATACAATGCTATTGCGAACAATGTTTATAGGATTACTGGATAAAGAATATGTCTGATCTGTTTGCTTATGCTGTGGCAAATTTGGATCCCCTAGTATTGCCGTATTAATCACGAGGAATATACCAGCGACAATAATATATGGCGAAATATTTCTTATTATTTCAAGAAATCTTTTTTTAGAAAAATGTTGTTGTGTGAGTTCTATATAAGCAATAATAAAAGGCGTTACGATAATATATTCTTTCGAAAATAATGCTATGGAAAAAGAAATAAGAGAGAGTCGTAGTATTTTTTTATTTAAAGATTCTTTCCATTTGAAATACAGGACGATAGTTAGTAAGGCAAAAAAAGATGCTAGTAAATCTTGTACAGAACTCCACCAGTATAATAATCCTAGCTTCGAGCTGTGCGACATCCATAAGAGCACTAATAAAAAACTCGTATGATCTGATTTGGTTATTCGTTTCCCAATAATTACTAAGCCGCAAGCAGTTCCAGCAAACAGAAGGATATTCAAGAAATAATATATTCCTGCATTTAAGGGAACAAAAAGATGCAGTAATAAAGGATACAAACTGAAGCTGATTGGCCTATAGAAATCAAATCCAAATTGAGATTGCGGATCAGCGTCTGTATATCGATGCGGAGTAAGTAAAAGAAGCGGCTGATGGTTCCATAACTCGGTAACGCGTACAAGAATTGGGACATCGTCGCTATAAAAAAATAAATGCGTAGCAGGCCAGTAGATCACAATTGAAGCTAGTGTGATTAGCAAGAAAGAAATAGGATTGACTACGCGAGCCTTTTTTATCTTCTCCCGTTGTTTTGGTGCTTTCTTGAATGCGATATAGCCAACAATAGCTATAAAAATACCTGCCCATAGTGCTCTCTGGTGAGGGATAGCCAACCATCGGGCGAATTGCAGTGCAATAGTAGGACGTTCGTATTCTATGAGCCCAAGAGAACCTTGCTTCGGGACGCCTGCTTGATTAACTATACTTGCAGGGTCTGCTGTTGGATCTGATTGGTATGCAATCTTAACTGCATGAGCCTTATCAGCATTTGATTGTATTGTAATGCTATATCGATTACCTACGCTCGCTGCCTGCCGAGGTATCGATATATAGCTAAGATTTTGAACTTGTATGTCTTGTTCTGAAATAATGAAATTGCTGGATATATTTTTAACAATAATATGAACTATTTGCGCTGGATTATTTGATTTGCCAAAAAGTCCAATCGCTGATAATCCCCGCGCTGTTGCTGTAAATTCCTCTGTTAGTGGATAATTTTTATATACTTGATGTTCATGAATTCCATCCGGAGTTCTAGATGAGAACGATCTTTCGTGGGTCTGAGCGGAAAAAAAGAAAGACAATACTATGCTTATTCCTGCAAATAGTGCAATAGATATGTTGATAGGTAGGAATCTCATAGAATCTTATTACTATGCTACAAAGGGACGGGCAATGGTATATTGAAGCAATTATATGAAAGGTTGGGTTATATATAGTATTTGGTTTAGCGTTTTAGCGTTTCTGTTTGCATATTCTTGGTATCTTCCTGCTAACCATTTCGACCAATTAGTGCTAGATCTATCTACTGATACTGCTAAACCGGGGATATTGCTTAGTGATGCGCTTCGAATAGAGCAATCTTTTGTGGTTGCAAAGGATAGTAATCAAATTATTATTCCGCTTCAGATTCATAATTATGCTGGCGAAGGTGTAATGCATATTGGGATTAAGAGAACAGATACAAATGCAAGCGTAGCAACTAATCAAGAAGAAATAAAAAACAATCAGGATGGGGATGTAACATTTAATTTTTCCCACATAGCTTTTATCCCCTCCCAGCAATACATTGCGATCCTTTCTTTTTCAGGAGTTCAAGAGCAAGACAATATTCGTATTCCCTATGCATTCGGTAAATATTCAAATTTGTCGGGTACTGTTAATCAATATTTATATAAAAATAATAATTGGAAATTGCGAGATACTCGACATGGAAATATTGCGGTGCAGTTTTATTATAGTCCCCAAGAAAACAATCTTGCGCTTGCACTAAAGACGTTCATTCTACCAGCTATCGCAATATGCATATTATTTAGCTGGATAATGTTCAAGCTTAAAAATCAAGGAAATAACGAAATTATTTTGAGATTTATTCATTGGAAAGAATATTGTATTGCTGCATGTTTGGGGCTCGTGTTTGCGGGAATTTCAACTGCGCCTTTATATATTCATCTGTCGTATATAAGCAATCATGGAGATATCAACAGAGGGCTAGTATATAGCGCTATCGCGCATCGAGATCTTCTCAGGGGGCATTTGCCGTATTGGAATCAGTATATTTGTGGAGGATCGCCATTGTGGGGGGACCTTGAGTCCTGGTTCTTACAGCCATTCTTTTTATTAACTCTTCCATTTTCTGCAGTTATTGCGATGAAGCTCATGTATACGCTTTGCTTGGCAGCTGCTTTTCTCGGTTTCTATATATTTGCGAGGCGAATTCTTGATTTTAAAATATTCGGTTCAGGAATGTTTGCTTTTATTATGGCTTTTAGCGGATATCTTTCAGGCCATTTGGCAGAAGGATATTACGTATGGATTGCGAGTGCATGGGTACCTTGGTTTTTGTTATTCTCGATCCTCAGTTTGAAAAATATAAAATATGCTGGACCAGCAGGCATGATGCTTGCATTCATGTTTTTATCTGGAAGCATGCACATGGTTGTATTCAGCTTATTATTTATAGGAATTGTATTTTTATTTCAAAGCAAAAAGATAAAAATTTCTCGCAGATGTATTTCACTATTATTCATAGTTTTCTTTTTTATAATACTAGCTGCAATAAAATTGCTTCCTACCTTCTCTGTTCTCACTGCGAATATATCTCGCGAAGGATTTGCGCCATCGCTTCAAGAACTACCGAATATGCTTTTAGCAAGGGGAACAGTGTCGCCACTCACGAGTAATGGCCAAACGATAAGATGGGCGGAATTCGGAGCTTATACTGGTTATGGAGTTTTTTTGCTTGCATGTATAGGGGCAATTATATGGAAAAATAAAATATGGAATACATATAAAGCATATCTTGTGGCAAGTGCAATTTTTTTGTGTATTTCATTTATTTCTCTGCCGATTGCTCATGGATTTTTAAGCCATATCACTGATCTATTTCGAATGCCAAGCAGGGTGATATGGTTTGGAATATTTGGAATTGCACTTGTTTCGGGATTTGCGATTGATAATATATCTGGGTCTCGGATCAAGTTCGCAATGACGCTGTGTATTATTTCGTTTATCGCAATAGATCTTCTTTCTAATAATATTGTCTTATTTAGCAGAACTTTTTCTATTCCAATTCCGGAATTGCATGCAGAAAGCACATTTCAGCGTGTAAGTCATGCATATTCAACACATGATGAATTATATTATCGCGCGATATATATAGATTTTCTTGAGAATCGAGGGACAAATGATGTGTGTAGATTTTATCAAGCTGGGCCATTTACGCGTACAATTGATAGCACAGATCCTAGAAGTCGTTTTATGGGAGAAGTTGCATTGCGAGACCCCGATTCTGGAACAGTTTCATATACTATGAATGATCAATCTGAATATACTATTCATGCAACTGTCACTTCCCCAACTACTATTCTTGTAAATCAGAATTATTATCCCGGATGGAAAACTGATAGCAAACTTTCTGTTAAAAATACAGAAGGTATTATTGGGATACATGTTATGCCAGGCGCATATAACTTTTCGCTTTTATATAAACCATACGCAGTGTATTGGGGAGCAATCATTTCTATGATCGGCATTGTCCTTGGAGTATTATTGCTATTATATGAGTAAAAGATTCTGGGGGATATTGATACTTGAACTTATCCTTTGGGGTGCCATTTGTTTTTTTATATATTCGTATACATTGGCCCAACAGGAACAGCCATTTGTAACGATTCTTACTCCAGTCAAAGGGGCTTTTTCTCATCCTGTATTTGCCCAATTTATTGCAAGTCAAACGCTTCAATGGGATACTCCTGCTAGAATTACAAAACTTATTATTCCCTTATACATTCCAGCGTATGCGCAACAAATTAGTATATCTTTATATCAAGACGAGAAGCTTATTAATCGTTGGAGATATCCTAATCAGCAGCAAATTCTTGACTCACCCTCTATTAAGTATGCAGTTTTTCCATTTATCGTTCCTACTGAACTATCGGGAAATCTCAAAGTAGTTTTTGATGGTTCACGCATTCCCTATATCGATCAAGCATTTGCGCCAGGTTTTTTTATTGAAGAACAAGATAATAACTACCCCAATGGAAACTATAGCATCGCTAGTAATAAGAAAAGTGGAGATATTGGAATGCAAATTATTTCGCAGAAGACAAATTACGAATTGTTTGTAGAACAATTTAGCCGAGAGCCCCTAGGAATACTCGCCATGATTTTTATATATAGTTCAGCGTTTATTTTGATTTCGTATACGCCTGTACTGTGTATGAACTTAGGAGAAGCATTAGTATCCAAAACCCGGAAACGATAGCGATTCGAATAAGACCAGGAAGAGACGTTGGGATTGGGAGGTGAAGAAACATTGCTAGAATCGGAATAATAATGAACAGTAAATACTGAAACGGAACATTTTTTATTGATAGCGGGATGGCCGTATAGAGAAATCCCACAAAAAAAAGTATATAGGTTATCCATTCTGGAATATGCAGAATTGTACTTACTAGTGCAATAAGCATAATGTATGAACCTATTTGCTGGAGGAGAGAAAACTTTTTCATAGTGATGCAATACTATATATTTTCACGCTTGGATTTTCGTATAGCAGGTTATAGTGTTCGGAATCATTGCGAACAGAGTCGGGCACATTATCTTTTCTTGTAAAAAATATGATAACTGGATTTTGTGCATTACTTATCTGGTTGTGGAATAAGTAGGGAGTATTGGATACTAGAATCCATTTTAGTGGTGTTAAAACAGGGATCCATTCATAATTTCTTGTCTCTGCTGACGTAAATACCGTTGTGTCTACTGGAAGATTTTTATTCATCCAATCAATAGCCAAAAGTTCTTGAGGATGAATACGAGAATACGTGCTTGGTGATTCGTATCGTTTATAAATATTTTCGTTGTCATGGAATATTGATAACGTTAACCCGATAATGAGCACACATGAAAATATAGCAGCAAAAGTTGGGTTGAGAAGATTTTTAAGTAATCCAGAAAAACCAATTGATCCCATTATTATAACGAATAGGACAAGATATATATCGACACGATGCGTCCAAAAGCCAATACCAATGTAATCATTAAGACCTAATAAAAATGAAACGAATAAGAAACTGCCAAAACCAATAATAAGAAGATTATTTTTTTTATATTTTTGCAAGAAACTATACCATCCGTAAATTGCCGCCAGCAACCATGGAAAATAAAATCCATGAAGCAATTCAAAAATGTGCGATGATGATTCGCGGGTGAAGGGAATATATAAAATAGATTGCCTGATATACAAAATAATGACGGGAATAATAGAAGCGAGAATAGCAAGAAGAAATATTCTTTTATCGCTTATCATCGCGGTAATGATGAGTGTCGCAATAAGGACAAAGCCGGTAATGGGATGCGAAAAAACACTTAAAAGCGCAAATATCGCCATTCCCTTAAATGATTTTGCTGCCATCCTCTCTAAAAAAAATATGATCCAAGGCAAGCTCCAGAGCTGAGCCATGGTCCCATCTTCAAAGAAAGATGTCATAATAATTGGTGTTATTGCCCATAAGGCGATTGCTAGCGCACTTGCTTGCATACCACCTAAGCGATAGAGCAGTATTCCCAGAGCTATTCCTGTGAATAATTGTCCTATTGCCATCCACCACGAAAAGGCAATCGGCCAATACACATGCGGAATAAGTGAGTTGATGCTAAAAAGCAAATAGGAAACTGGATACCAGGTATGGCTTATATTTTTTATTGTTTGAATAGGATCGGTAGTTGTGTGTTGTACGCGCTGGATTATAGCAGCTGCATCGCCTCCGATGGGGAATGTTGTAGATAAGGGATATTGAATGGCGGTTGCAAGTAAGCAGGCGCATGCAACAAATAATAACAGGAGGTCTTGCCAGTTTTTAATCTGTATGAAAGATTTGATCATTCCACTTCCGATACCATGCAACGAATTTTTTCGCGCCATCTTCTATACTTGTTGTCGGATTATAATTAAGGTCTATTTTTGCTCTTGAAATATCGGAGAGGGTTGCGGGAACATCACCGTTTGGCAATGGAACTTCTTCGATGATTGCTTTTACACCGATTGCGGATTCAAGTGCAGCAATCATTCTGGGTAGCGGTACACCATCTGATTCTCCTAAGTTGTATACGTGATACCCATTTGCACGATCAAGTGATGATATTACACCAGAAACAATATCGTCGATATAGGTAAAATCTCGTATGGTATTTTTTCCGCGCATTTGAAGTTTTTCACCTTTAATAATTGCTTTTGTGAAAGAAAAGAGTGCCATTTCTGGCCTGCCCCAAGGGCCATACACAGTGAAAAAACGGAGACAGGTAATAGGTATGCTATATAAATGATTCCAGGTCGCACACATTAACTCAGTAGCAGCTTTTGTAGCAGCATAAGGAGAGATGGGGTGCATAATATCCATATCTTCATGAAAAGGCATTTCCACTGTGCCCCCATATACTGAGGAGCTTGATGCCGCAACAAGTCTTTGTATTCCGTGTTTTCGAGCGGCTTCCAACACTGAAACTGTTCCAGTTACATTTACTTCTGAATATATTAGTGGATGCTCAATACTTGGTTGTACAGATGCCCATGCGGCAAGGTGAATTATAGAATCGATATTGTGTTCCACTATTATTTTTTCAAGTAGTTCTTGATTTAATATATTTCCCTGAATCACTTCGGGCTTTTTTGTATCTGTAAACATGTGCTTAATGCGAGCTTCTTTCAGCCTCGGATCATAGCGGTCGTTAAAATCATCAATTATAACTACATTTTCCCCACGTTTTAAGAGTTCATGAGCAACATGCGAACCAATAAATCCAGCGCCACCTGTAATGAGTACATTCATATTAGAAAATGTTTTTAATTACTCCTAGTATACCTTGTTTCCAAGGCACTCGATGAGAAACACCGCTGGCGTTTTTAAAATCATTGAGATGTGCAATATACCAATCATAATTTCTTATGAGTGCCTGCTTATTAGAATATTTTGGAGTATATCCTAATTGTTTTTCGGCTTTCTCAATCGAAACAAATGAATCAACTGATGCAGTTTCATATACCCATTTATATAATGGCGAAATATGAAGCGCTTCTAATACTCGTAATGCCCAAATCATGGGGCTTGCCGGAAATCCTATGATTTTTTTCCCATGACCTGCTCTGTCTAATACGGCTTGATAATCTTCTTTCATGGTGGTGTATTCTTTAGCGCCGATATTAAATGTGTCGTTTACTATACTTTCTTCTTTTGTCATACATAAATAAATTGCTTCACACAAATCTTCGACATCAAGCAGCTGGTAGCGATTATTGCCCATGCCGATCATCGGAAAATTATGGCCGGTATACGCCCAATCATAAAACAGTGCAAATACACCCAATCGTTCGGGGCCGACGAATGATTTTGGACGGATAATCGAAACACATTTCCCTTGTACTCTAAATTTTTCACATTCTTTTTCGGCAAGAATTTTTGCTTCACCGTATTCGCCAACTCCGAATAATGTATCAGTCTCAAATAATGGATGATGATCCGGAATCCCATATACGGCTGTAGAAGATATGTGAATAACCCGTTTTACTCCATGTTCAAATGCAGACTCCAGAACATTCCGGGTACCTTCTACATCGGTTGAATATATATCTTCTTTTGAGTATAGCGGCAATGCTGCGGCGCAATGAACTACTATATCAACACCTGGCATCACTGCATCTAAATCTGCTTTATTCCGAATATCTTTTGTAACAATGGTGATCTGATTTTTTTCCGGATAGTCAAAATCTGCAAAGTCGTATGATATGACTTCGTGGCCTCGAGCTAATGCATAGCGAGTTAAATTAATACCTAAAAAACCAGCACCCCCTGTAATAAGAATTTTCATATATCCGTAGTATACACAAGATGCTGTATCATGACAGTATGGGGCTTTTAATCGTATATGAAGGGGCGTTAGATTCCTTGCATAAAAAGATATTTGGAATTTCAATGGGGCCTTCAACAATTTCTTTTCTTCGGCAGCTCCATTGGTCGATACTAGGAGGAATAGTGGCTTCTTTAATTCTTTTTCTTGTTTCCGCAAGCGCGGCGAGAATACTCGGTACGGACCAATATGGAAAGTACAATTTTTTAATTGCAATTGCGCAATTTATTTCTCTATGTATTACATGGAGTTTTGAATTAGCGATTGTACGTGCACTCGCATTCACACAAGAAGACAAAGCATCTCAACAATACATTATTTCTTCCTCGCTTGTTTTTCTTCTTGTGACAATAACTGTCATAAATCTTATTGCACTTTTTATTCCTATTTCGTTTTCCAAAAGCCTCGTTATGTTATTTGCGAGCATACTTGCCATGAAGGCTCTGGCAGACGGTATTATTCGAGGGTTAGGCTTGTTTGGGTATCAGGCAATTGGCAAA
>DATIIA010000137.1:0-10826 GCA_035480115.1 Candidatus Anderseniibacteriota bacterium
GAGATGCCGCATCGCTGTGGACAGCCAGATCTTGCTGCGGATTGTTCCACTGCACTTCGCGGCAAGCGAGGCCAGTTGCTCGAATCTGCGCTTCTCGGATTTTCTGTCCCGCCTCCCTGTCACCACGAGTATTCGAAATGCTGCTGCTGGTGACTTGGCTCCGTGAGCTGACATGCTGCTAATTGTTCGCAGAATTGCAGTCCACCGCAAGCGACTTGACCTCGGTCGCCCATCTTGCCACCTCACTGATGGCAAATAGAAGATGGCTGTTTCGACCCAACCTCTCTTTCTTCAACGGCTCTCTGCTGAGAGTACAATCAGGGAAGGAGTGAGTATAAGCGAGGCTTGCCCCCTCGGCTATTTTCGATTGATAATGGATGCTTCTCATTCGCAAAAAACGACATTCCTGTCCCCTACAGGGTTCACGATGATGGACGGTGCAGCGGCTCACTTTTTCGTTCACTCTCTGTTACGGGCCCACGATTGGCAGCATCGACCGCAGTTCGATGACGTTTGCTACTGGTGGCGGTGTGGAGGGCGCGGGGTGTTGGCGTTGGTCGGCATGACACACCTCGTTCTTACAGGCCTCGTCGGTGGCCAGCTGACGAACATATCATCATTTTCCCTTAGTTACGGGCGAGAACATTATTCTGTGGCCAGGAATGTATCCAGATAAACAAAGTATCCAAAAACTAGAAAAGAAAGTAAGCGATCATGTGATCTGGAGTCGAGAATACCTACTAAAACTCATTCCTAATGACGATCAAGTCATTCACCATTCATGGTTACGGTTTGCTAATCATATGCCCAACAAAGAAGATGAGCAGAACAAGTATCGTGTTACGGCTACTGGAGTTGATCTCGCGATTTCTGAAAAAGAAACAGCTGATTACACCGCAGCTGTTACCGCCAGCGTGTTTGGACATGGAGAGGAGATGAAAATATACATACATCCACATCCACTTAATAAACGACTTAATTTTCCAGCACAACGCCAAGAGTTAATGCAGCTATCTGAACAATTAGAACATGCCACATTCTATATCGAAGATGTAGGATATCAAGCAGCATTAATCCAGCAACTTCCCCAAGAAGGAATGTATAACGTGGAAGGAGTAAAGATAGGGACAGTAGACAAACGATCACGATTAGCAATGACAAGTCACTACATCAAAAATGGTACGGTGATTTTTCCTAGACACGGAGCTGAAGAATTGATCAGCCAACTTACAGGATTTGGAGTTGAAAAACATGATGATCTTGCCGACGCATTCAGTTTACTCATCTTAAAACTTGTGGAGGAATATCTGGCAATGTCGAGCGGATCTCCGTTTCCCACAAGAACGAGACGATTGGATGACGAGAAGCCTTTCACGGCAGGCTTTCTTGATAGAGTGTGGTAAAAGAAGTTACCTACTTTATGAGAGAGTTACTCACTTGTCTTGTGCACAAAACCGCGGCACTGTTGTCCTTGCTATGGAAACCATCAAATTCTGCCTCTATGCGAGGAAATCGAGCGAACGGGACGAGCTGCAAGCCCTTTCCATAGATTCCCAGATTAAAGAGATGCTGGACTTGGCAGCACGAGATGGGATTGATGTAGTAGACATCTACAAAGAAAGCTATTCTGCAAAAGATTCAGGGCAACGTCCTGTCTTTATGCAGCTCATTACAGATATTCGAAGTCAGAAGTTCGGAGGAATACTAACCTGGGCACCAGATCGTCTTTCCAGAAACGCTGGAGATTTAGGAAGCCTCGTGGACTTAATGGATCAAAAGAAACTAGAAGAAATACGAACACACGGGCAAGTATTCCATAATTCTCCTAATGAAAAGTTCCTGCTTATGATCCTATGTAGCCAAGCGAAACTGGAGAATGATAATCGAGGGTTAAACGTTAAACGAGGACTTCGAGCAAAGTGTGAAATGGGGTACAGGCCAGGGGTGACGCCGCTTGGATATCTTAATGATAAGTATGCGAAGAAAGGACAGAAAGCAGTGACCATGGATCCTGAACGAGCGCCACTCATTCAACAGATATTCGAGAAAGTTGCATACGAGGAATATAGCGGACATAAGGTACTGTACTGGCTGAACAATACTACGGATTTTACAACGCGATCCGGGAAGAAGCTGGTATTAAGCACGCTCTATCTTATGCTTCGGGATAGTTATTATTACGGACGGTTTGAATATCCGAAAGGAAGCGGCATGTGGTATGACGTAAACCACGAGTCGATTATTACCAAGGAATTGTTCGATATCGTGCAGGAACGATTAACCGTGGTATCGACGAGAAGACCAGGTACAAAAGAGTTCGATTTTACAAGATTGATACAATGCGGAGGATGCGGATCGGGAGTATGCGCAGAGGAGAAGTTCAAGAAAGTGAAGAATGGAATCATTAATCGGTATGTGTACTATCACTGCACCAAAGGTAAACGGGTACCGTGCGAAGAGCCATATATTAGAGAAGAAGATTTACTGAATCAACTACTCAAATTAATAGATACGATTGATATTTATGAGATAGTCGTACATGAGAAATTGGAGAAAGAGTTACTGCGATACCAGAAGTTTACCCAAGGAGTATTGAATATGGGAACGACGCCGATGAATGCGCCTATGGTTGATATACGAAGTTATGCGAAGTATGTGCTCAAAGAAGGTACGAGAGAAGAAAAGCGGGATGTACTGTCATGCTTAAAAAATAACCTAATTCTGAAGAATCAGATTATTTATATATCATCCAATGGGCTCACTGATGAAGCTAGAGATTGTTGATATAACTCACTTATCTCAGTTACATCAACTTTGGTTTTCTGAGTATCCTGCCAAAGATTAGAAAGGCTTTCCATCATATCTTTATCTGCAAAAAGAACTCCGTCTTCCGATATAGTAGCTAAGTCAGTTGATGGACCAACCCCTGGCGCAAGTTCTGCACTCTTTTTAGCAGAATAAACATTATAAATTGTTTCAGACACAGTGAAGCCACTAAATTGACCCTCTAAAGCAAGTAGTATAGATGCGTGCGATGCTCCAGATCCAATTTCTCGATGACCTAATTTGTCGCACCATTCTAACCAACTACCCCCAACCAAACCATTGTAATGTATACGAAAAATATGCGCTCCACTCTCGTCCACCCCCGTGACCAAAAACTCAACAATACCAATGCCAAAATTAAATAGCTGATTCGTAATTTCTTGATAAACTTGAGGAGAAAGTTGCAAAGCGCCTCGTTCTTTAAACTCCTGGAGCGTAAAACCACGAGGACGTAGAATAACAGCCTCAGCACGTTCTATATGAATTGCCATGTAGGCGTCACGCAGACTCTCTGCAATAGAAACTATACTCGGATCCTGGTTGTTCGGAATTTTTGATCTCGTCCTCGATATAATTTCAGATGCAAGAAGAGCGTCCCCAGAACTCATAGCCACACACTTCTTTGACAACACATCGATTTTACTTTCACGATGTTCAAATTCCAAAGACAACGCTTGGGCCGTCATCTCTCGATCAGCAGCTATTACACATTTTTTCCCTCCATCACATATTGATGCAATACAAATCGTCATAATATCAAAGTATCAGCTTAGAGATTTAATTCAAGGACGATGAGTGGGAATTTACAATAGGAAAACAAAAAGTTCGAATCCGATCTCGGGTAGGTAGTTCGATCCACACGAACCGGTAATGGAAAGTTTGCATAACGAAAAATAGTACCTAGACGTAAACAGCTTTCCGACGCCTTACAAAGCTTCTTTATTCGTTTTTCTTCTTTGTTCTATTACCGGATGCACTCCGGTTGATGAGAACAAAAACAGTACGCTCCCCGGGTAGGATTCGAACCTACGACCATCGCCTTAACAGGGCGTTGCTCTGCCGCTGAGCTACCAGGGAATATATATTCTCCTTGTACGCATTTGTATCCTAAGATTACAAACGAGAATTGACTTTCGTCTCGCCCGCCATAGCCTTTAGGCGACGGTGGGAGCTACCAGGGAATGCGTTGATTATTGCGGAAAAGCGTCTCTTT
Organism: Candidatus Anderseniibacteriota bacterium; assembly: GCA_035480115.1. GTDB lineage: Bacteria > Patescibacteriota > Andersenbacteria > UBA10190 > UBA10190 > HO2-45-11b. Next base: position 4,040 of record DATIIA010000137.1, read on the forward strand.
TGCAACATGTGTTGCCATGATAAGGTAGATATCATGGAATCAAAACAACGACCCCGCCCGCTTGTAATGCTTATACTAGATGGATACGGTATCAGCTTTATTGAGGAAGGAAATGCAATTATGGCTGCAAAAAAACCGAATATTGATCGCTTAATGAAAGAATATCCCATGGCCGTGATTCAAGCAGGCGGAGAGCAAGTGGGATTGCCATGGGGAGAAATGGGAAATTCTGAAACAGGACACCAAAATATTGGATCAGGAAGAATTTTATATCAATTCTTACCTCGCATTGACCAAGCTATCGCCGATAAAACTTTTTTTGAAAATAAAGAACTTGTAGGCGCGCTTGAGCATGTGAAAAAAAATCCAGATGCTGCTCTGCATATTATGGGAATGTTAAGCACAGGAGGAGTACACAGCCATATGAACCATCAATTCGCATTACTGAAAGCGGCGGCGGATGCGGGGCTAGGAGATCGGACATACATTCATATTTTCTTAGACGGACGCGATTCTTCGCCGGATGATGCAGATGGATTTATCGGTCAATTAGAAAAAGTTATAAAGAAAGAAAAAGCAGGCAGGATTGAAACGATTATCGGCCGCTTTTATGCAATGGATCGCGCAGGAAATTGGGAACGAACGCAGGAAGCATACGACTTGCTTGTCCATGCAAAAGGAGAACACTTCCCGACGTGGGAAGACGCAATGAAATTTGCCTTCAGTAGTAAAGACCAGCGAACATTAGAAAGCGCACCTGCAATGGTAGTAGATGGGGATTCACCTATTCGAACCATACAAGATGGCGATGCTGTTATTTTTTATAATTACCGATCAGATAGAGCCCGCCAGATTACAAGGTCTTTAGCTGACCGTGAATTTAAAAAATTCCCTACCGAGCCGTGGAAAGATGTGTATATAGCAACGATGGCGTCGTACGACGAGACAGTAAAAACCCATGTAATGTTTACTGATGAACCGATTGCATTGCCATTAGGAGAATTATTTTCAAAACATAAGCTTACACAGCTTCGTATTGCAGAAAGCGAAAAATTTGCGCACGTTACATACTTCTTTAATGGGGGAAGAGAAAAACCATATCCGGGAGAAAATGATATTCAGATTCCTTCTATGACGATTAAAGATGTCAGTCAGCAGCCTGAAATGCGCGCACGTGAGATTACGAACCAAGTGATACAAGAAATAAAAAACGATACATATGATGTTATCGTGATGAACTATGCAAACCCGGACATGGTTGGCCATACGGGAAAATTCGAACCGACAAAAAAAGCAATCGAAATTATTGATGAACAAATAGGGAAAGTGGTAGATACTACTCTAGAACATGGAGGCGCGGTATTGCTTACATGCGACCATGGAAATGCAGAAGACGTTATTAACCACCTAACGCATGCACGATCGACGGACCATACGAATAATGTTGTCCCACTTATTTATATTGCGCCGGATAATAAGCTTGACCCGCCCAAAGACGATGAAACTGTGCAGCAAATTTTATCTACCCCAATAGGCTTTTTGGCAGATGTTGCACCTACGGCACTTGAAATTGTTGGAATAGAGAAACCGGATGAGATGACGGCGACAAGCTTGCTTGCTAGTTTGAGATAAGCAACCCCCCCTCTCCTTACGAAGGAGAGGGCTAGGGTGAGGTGAGTAAGACGCGAATTCTCCCACCCCCTCCAACTCCCCCTCGGGCAGGGGGAGAGACTCTAATAATCCCGCAGTTTTTTCACCTTGCCATGCTCTCGGATCTTTTCGAGTGCCTTGGCTTCAATCTGTCGAATACGTTCTCGAGTAACATCGAATTCCTTCCCTACTTCTTCTAACGTATGAGTTACCCCGTCCATTAATCCGAAACGCATTTCAAGGATTTTCTGCTCACGTGGAGTTAAGTCGCTCAAAATTTCTGCAACATGCCCTTCCAACAAATCTCTTCCTGCTGCTTGCTGCGGAGTAATTGTTACTTCGTCTTCAATGAAATCTTTGAGCGTAGAATCTTCTTCATCATCGCCCACGCTCGCATCAATAGAAACAGTTTCCTGTGAAATCTTCATGATATGGCGAACCTTTTCAACGGGAAGGTCCATTTCTGCTGCAATTTCTTCCGGCAATGGGTCGCGTCCTAAGTCTTGCAATAATCGTCGCTGAATTTGGGTGAACTTATTAATCGTTTCCACCATGTGCACAGGGATACGGATTGTTCGAGATTGGTCTGCAAGAGCGCGCGTAATTGCCTGGCGAATCCACCAAGTACCGTATGTAGAAAACTTATATCCTTTGCGGTAATCGAATTTTTCAACTGCTCGGAACAATCCCAAGTTCCCTTCTTGAATTAAATCCAGGAGCGAAAGATTTTTTCGGCCCGTATATTTTTTTGCTATAGAAACAACGAGACGCAAGTTTGCTTCTGCTAAGCGCTTGCGCGCTTCTTGATCACCTTGCTCAATGCGCTTTGCAAGTTCCACTTCTTCGTCAGCGGAAAGTAATGCTGCTTTTCCGATTTCTCGCAGATACATCTGAACAGAGTCATCTGAAATATTACTAATATCAATAATAGAATCCGTAGAAGTATTTACCTTTTCTTTCTTTACTTCCTTAGAAGCAAGTGCAGCTGGCAGTTCGTACCCAATTAAATTATCTTGCGGCTCTTCAATGCGGATTCCTCGCGCTTCTAATTCATCAAATAATTGCTCCAATGCGGGAATATGGTCTTCTACTTCTGGAATGGAATAGAGAATTTCTTCTTCTGTTACGAACCCAGTTTGAATTCCTTTTTGGAGCAGCGTCTTTACTTTTTCTGAATTTATTGTTTCTTCAACACTTTCAGATGATATGGGCGCCACGCGCTTATGAACTTTTTTTGGCTTACTTCTAGATCGAGTAGGTTTTTTGGTGCTATGCTTTTTGGGTTTCTTAGGTGACTTTTTTACCGGTCGGCGCAGAGCAGAAGACTTCCGTTTATGAGCAGACTTCTTCGGTTTTGCTTTGGTTTTCTTCTTCGGTTGCGCCATGAAAAAAATGATTACTCGTACAATAATACCACAGGATTACTCGATTGCAGCAAGCCGTTGGGCTAATCCCTGGAATTGGGCAAGTGCATCAGGTGATACATCTTCTTGAAGCGAAGCTAAACGTTCTCGTAAAAATCGTTTCTGGAGAGACCGCATCAAGAATCGTGCTTCTTCTTCCAATGAATTATTGGACGTAGAAATAAGTTCTTCGGCTCTCGCCTCCACCCCTGTAAGGAAGGAATGGTATGCTTCATCCATCATCGAAATAATTTCACTGCTTGCACGTTCATGAAATTGCTGGTCTCTTTCATGAGATCGCTGTAACTCCTTATATACCTGTTGGCAAACGGGGTCAAGGAAGTATTCGGGGGAAATATTCGAGAAGAGATCCTCTCGCATTGCGGGTGCGGAAAGCAGTATCCCGAGCAATCCTTGTTCTAATTTTATCTCTGGAGTTTCTATGGTACTTTCTGGCAACTCTTTTTCCGGGGAAACAGCTTGCAATATGCCGCCCTGCTCTTGCTGAGCTACTAATTCTGATATTTTCAGCTCTGGAACTTTGAGTAATTGAGCAACTTGCTCAATCATCATCCCCTGCTCAATAGGATTTTTTACTAATCGAAGGAGCGGGACGAGCGCAGTAAGCGCTTGCTCGCGTTGGGGCTGACTGCCAACACCTAACCGCTCTACTAACACTTCCATTAATGGACGTGTTTGGGAAAATACCGAAGCTACTTGTTCGGGATGATCTTTTGCAATATCTGCTGGGTCGACTCCATCAGGAAACGTAATAGTAGTAACATGCATTCCTCCTGCAAGCGCAGCCTGAGTTGCTGCAATAGTTGCCTTCCATCCTGCAGCATCACCGTCGAATGCGGATATCATATTCGTCGTAAATCGCTTGATGAGCGCAACGTGATCTTCCGTCATTGCAGTACCGGACGTAGCAACAACATTCTCTACTCCCAATTGCACCATCATAACTACGTCCATATACCCTTCAACGACGATGCAAGGAAGTGTCCGCAATACTTTTTTTGCGCGCGATAAGTTATACATAACGCGCCGTTTTTCATAGAGCGCTGTTTCAGGAGAGTTTACATACTTTCCTTCATTCCCTGTTTCATGCCACGGGACAATTCTGCCACCAAACGCAACCGTCCTGCCTTGCATGTCATCAATCGGAAACATAATACGCCCACGGAATCGATCGAATGGTTTTCCGCCTTCTTTTGCGCCCACAATTCCTGCTGCAATCATTTCCTGAAGTGTATATCCTTTTTTTGCGAGCCATGTTTGTACAAGTCCCCATGTATGAGGTGCGTAGCCTATCGAAAACTTTTTCATAGTATCTTCTGTAACGCCTCTTTCTAGTAAATACTGCTTTGCTTGAGCTCCAGCTTTTTGATTCATTAAAATTTCATGATAAAACATGCGGGCTGCATCGAGCACATCAAATAATCGCTGACGATGATTTTCCCCCTGCGACTTGTAATCTGGCAGCTGAACTCCTGCACGATCCGCGAGCAATTTTAACGCAGCAACAAAATCAATTCCTTCAATTTTTTGAACGAACGTAAATACATCGCCGCCTTCACCGCATCCGAAACAATGCCAACTTGCCCGGGCTGGAGTAACAATAAACGACGGGCTTTTTTCCGTGTGAAATGGGCACAATCCTTTAAAGCTTTGCCCCGCGCGCTTCAACTTGACGTGCTCACCGATAACATCGGCAATATTCAGCCGTTCTTTAATTTGTTCGGTTTCGGCACTCATGTAATAAGAATCACGTAGATTGTCTTGTTATTCAAGAGATCTCTTACCCATATCCTTCTACAAACTTTTTTGGGTCTTGCCACCATGAAAATCGCGTTCTTCCTTCAAATGGACGCAGCCACCCTGGCAGAACCTTGCCCGTCCATGGGCCAGTGTATATGCCGAAATGTAAGTGGGATAATTTCCAAAATCCATTTTCTGGACTTGCGCCTTTTGCAACTAACCCTATCCGATCGCCCAGCTTTACTTCTTCACCCACGTGAATTGCAAGATGTTCCAAATGCCCATACACGGAATAAAATTTTGCGCCTGTTGTTACATGGAGATGCTCGATAATAACAATACCTCCCCAGTTCCGTTTTTGTGGAGTACCAAGCCTGACCTCCGACCATACTACGATCCCGTCGCCAATTACATGAACTTCCGTCCCAGGGTCAGCTAATATGTCATCTCCCAAATGACGAGCAATCAGTATCATTCGGCTGCGCACGCGCTGGCCAAATCGATACCCCGTTACTTCATACGGCTGGATAGGAAATTCCAGCTTTTGCGCAACAATACTCATAGTAAAGAAATAACAAGCAGGACTATAATCAAAATAACCACAGCAATAACCCATCCGATAATAGAACTTACTGCATGTTGAAAATCATTTGGCATAGGAATTTGATAGTATTTTTTCAAATAATGCTGCGTAGTTATCAACCATGATATCTTCCGTAAATCGATCAGCAACTAACGCACGGCAATCAGCGCGATTAATACTTGGAATATCCGCTAATTTTTCTAGCACTTCATCAAGAGAATCCACGACAAATCCAGTTGTTCCCGAATCAATAATCTCCGGCATTGAACCTTTGTTAAGCGCAATTACAGGCGTACCGGTTGCTAAAGCTTCAATCACCGAAAGCCCAAAGGGCTCTTCAAAATTAATAAGATGCAAAAGCGCATATGCTCCCCCAAGAATTTTACTTTTTTGTTCAGGGCCTACGGAGCCAATATATTCCACCTGCACACCGTCTATATGCGGAGCGATTTGTTTATCAAAATAATCTTTATCAGGAGCAATTCCAGATAGCACTAACTTCATACCGAATTTCTTCGCAACATCGATTGCTTCTGCAGCACCTTTCGCATGATCAATACGACCAAATAAAAGCAAGTATTTTCCCGCATCCGGATGAAATTCATAATCAGATACGTTAATTCCGTGATAAATGGTTTCTATATAGTTGAGGTCAGGGTGCCGAGCAGAGTCGCTGATCGATACGTAATCCGTATGAGCATTATATTGCTTATACATATCTAATATAAGAGGTTGGATGCCAAAATCTATTAATCCACTATGAACAGTAGTCACGATGCGCGGTTTAATATGCGGAGCAAAATAAAGGGGGGCAAAACTCATGTTGTTATGAATAATATCAAATTCATTTGCGTGATCAAAACAATTCGCAAGATGCAGATATTCCCAATATCGCCCGTCTTTCTGAATGTCTCCTGAACCATACATCTTATCTTCTTCTGTACCCTTTGGGACTATGGCTTTTAGCTTTGCACTTGTTTCAGAATCTTTCGTAGCGAACAACGTTACGTCAATTCCTCGTTTGTGTAATCCTTCCGTAACAGATGATGCAAAAAATTCAGAAGGGCCATAATGGCGAGGCGGAGTACGCCATGAAGAAGTAGATAACACTGCAACTTTCATGCTGTCCAGTATATCAGAGTTTGTGATAGCATTTGAGTATGAGTATTTTTAAGCCCCAAAAAATAAAAGACCCCCGCACCGGAAAAGAACGTATCATAAGCCCAGAGGAACAAGAATTAATGCTTATGAAAGGTGCATTATTTCGATACGAGATTATAGAAAGCGACTCGGAAGAAAAAACAGACGAACAGAATTCTCCTTCGCAATAAGTATGTCCGAAAACTTTGAAAAACTTGTTATAGGCAGTGCTCATGAGGGCGCTGAAGGG
>DATIIA010000138.1:0-2365 GCA_035480115.1 Candidatus Anderseniibacteriota bacterium
TGTTCCAATCGGTTCTTTGGATTCTTTATTTACAATTACTGCAGCATTATCATCAAATCGAATTGCAGTACCATCTGGGCGTTTATGTTCTTTTCGAACACGAACAATCACAGCTCGAACAACATCGCCTTTTTTAACTGCCGCTCGTGGTTCTGCAACTTTAACTGCAGCAACTACAACATCACCGATATACGCATATCGACGATTTGTGGATCCTAATATCCGAATGACCTTAATCATTTTGCCACCGGAATTATCAGCAACGGTTAATTTTGTTTCTTCCTGGATCATACCGTTTTATTTATTACAACCCAGCGCTTTCTCTTCGATAATGGTCGAGATTCTTCAATAAGAACAGTATCTCCTACTGCAACAGCATCACTTTCATCATGAGCTAAATATCGATTTGTCCTATTCATGCGCTTTCCATATAACGGATGCGCTACTACACGGACAATTTCTACGCATACGGTTTTTGAGCCGGATTTTCGCACAACAGAACCCGAAAGCTGTCGCTTATTGCTTCTTTTCTGGGTTGTATCTGAAGTACTCATAAGAAATTATTATGATTGAATAGTGCCAAAAACACAAGTTATTTAGGCTGTTTTGCCTTCATTGCCGTAAAAATACGCGCAACTTCTGCCCGCAAGCCCTTTAGCTGAGCTACATTTTTGTCTTTGCCACGAGCAATATCTTCTGATACGGCATAAACAGCCTGCCGAGCCTGCATGAGCTTATTAGAGAGTTCGTCTTGTGATAACTGGTTTAATTCCTGCATTTTCATAGAACTATATCTTCTTTACAAATTTTGTCTTAATAGAGAGTTTTTGAGCTGCCAGACGCAATCCTTCTCGTGCGGTTGCCTCATCCATACCATCGACCTCGAATACGATTCGACCACGTCGAACGACTGCAACGAAATGATCTACTGACCCTTTACCTTTTCCCATTGGGAGCTCCTGACCTTTTTGGGTAATAGGCTTATCAGGAAATACGCGAATCCATACTTTTCCGCTTCGCTTTGCATGACGGGTCACGGCTCGTCGCGCAGCTTCTAATTGTCGAGCAGAAATCCATCGGCTCTCCATAGCCTTTAATCCATATTGGCCGAAGTCAACAGAAAGAGAACCTTTTGAAGCTCCGCGGACGGACCCCTTCTGGTGTTTTCGATGTTTAACTTTTCGTGGAATAAATGCCATAGCGATTCGTTATTTTTGTACTTTTTCTGCAAGAGAAGGCCGAACTCTTCGAGGAGCAGCTGCTTGCGTTTTTGGAGAGCCTACCGCTTCCCCAATTTTTTCTGTATCTTCTAATTCATATTCACCACGATTAATCCATACTTTAACACCAATCGTTCCGTATGTAGTAAACGCAGTTTTGGTAGTATATGAAATATCTGCTCTAAATGTGTGCAACGGAACATTTCCGTCTGCAAGCCATTCTCGACGTGCAATGTCAGCGCCATTCAATCGGCCAGCAACAGCAATACGAATGCCTCGAGCACCTGCCTGCATTGATCGTTGTACTGCCTGCTTCAACACTCTTCTATATGGCATACGTCGCTCGATTTGATCCACAACCTGAGTAGCAACTGCAGTAGCATCTGTTTCAGGATTTCTAATTTCCTGCACGTTAATGCGCACGCGAATATCTTTTCCAAGAAACTTTTGTAAATCTTTTTGAATTTTTTCAATACCGCTTCCACCTCTTCCTATAACCATAGCCGGACGAGACGTGTGAACTGTGAGAGATATCTCACGAGCCTGGCGAGTAATTTCGACCTTTGAAATCGATGCCGCTCTCATTTGTTTCTTCAGATAATTTCTAATCTCAACATCTTGCAATAAATTATCACGAAAATCTTTTGGGTTATCAGAAAACCACTTCGCATCCCAGTTATGAAGAATGTTTCCGATTCGTAATATATTTGGATTTGTTTTTCTGCCCATAGTAATAAATAGATAATATGTTATCCAATGCTCTTTCGGCGATGCGTCTTCTTTGCATCTCCGCCAGCTTGATTCATTTTAATTTTTCCTGATACTCCCATTTTTTTATCCTGAATTGTTTCTACTGCCCGCTCTTCAGTCACATCATGCTTATGAAGTTTTTCATCACTGATTTCTTGCTCTTCTTTTACTCGTTCTTTTTGCTCAGTTTCCACAAATTCGCTTGCAGAAATAGTCTTAATAGCTGCCTGTTTTTTCGGGGCTTTTTTGCTATCCGATTTTTCAGTCGCTTCACCCTCAACAACAACGGTGACGTGTGCAGTGCGCTTCAAAATGGAATGAGCCATGCCTTTGGAAACCGGATTAAACCGTTTCATCACTAATCCTTGATTTACGAGTATACTAGAAATTTTTAA
>DATIIA010000139.1:0-4818 GCA_035480115.1 Candidatus Anderseniibacteriota bacterium
TCCCTCTTCAGCCGCTTCAAGTTTTTGTTCTTTTTGTTCAAAATCCTGGGCAAGAAATATGTGAAATCCTTGGCTACACATTCCGTATGCCTCATATTGATATCCAATTTCTTCCAATTTTTTTGCAACTAAGCCTGTTTCTTCTTCTAGCTCCTGAGCAGCTAATTTCTTGGGATCAATATCAGGATTCTCTTCATATGCACCTTGAGGAAATTCCCAAAACGAATTGTGAATTGTATATCGATATGGACGAACTAAGTAAAATCCATTACCAGTAAAAGGAACTATCAAGGCAAAATCAGGTTTATCTACAACGCCGTAAATTCCTTTCGATCCATTCTGAAACTCAACTTCGTCCTCTCTTACTTTCATCCATTTATTCTCGTATACAATGCGAGAACTTAGTTGTTTAATCATGAATAAATACCAGCCTCAAGTACAGCAATCTTTTAGCTGATCTTTTTAATCACGCACTCTTTATTTCCTGCTGGTGTTGGGATGTGAATCGTTTCGCCTACCTTTGCGCCAAGGAGAGCTTCGCCCATTGGTGATTCGTTACTGATCTTTCCTTCCATTGGGTTTGCTTCGTTTGAACCAACGAGCTTATATTCTTTTTCTGTTCCGTGCCAAGAAAGAAGAACGGTGCTCCCAATTCCAACAGAATCTTTTTTCGGCTTCGCCACTACGCGAGCATTTTTTACCATCATTTCGAGCTCAGCAATTTCTTGCTCCATACGGCTTTGCTCTTCTTTCGCGCTCTGATATTCTGCATTTTCCGAAAGGTCGCCCTGTTCCTTTGCAGTATGAATAGCTTCTGCAATTTCACGACGACGAACTGTCTTCATAACGTGCAGCCGTTCTTGTAATTCTTCCATTCCTTCTTTTGTAAGAAATTGATCTTTCATAAGTGTATTAGTAGTAATGTTGGACTAGTGTAGCGAATATACTGAGATGGTCAAGGGGTGATTATTCACATTTTGTCATGCTATTTTGACAACTCGTGCTCGTATAACCATTGCCATATTTCATGTGCAATCGGGACTGCCACTACGTCTCCTCCCCCGCCTTGCTCAAGTAAAACAGTGACCGCGAATTTGGGATTTCCATACGGTCCGAAACTGGTAAACCAAGCATGCGTTTTATCGGATCCGTCGATTTGAGCCGTTCCTGTTTTACCAGCAATTGGTATAGGAAGTGCATTTAATGATCGACCAGATCCGTCGGTGATCGTTTGTCTCATGCCATCTTGTACAACTTGCATGTCTTGTCTGCTTATAGGGATGGCATGTTTCTTGGGGTTTGCTTGAACAAGATGGGGTTCATACCACGTACTTCCATTTGCAACGGCTGCAGTGCCGGCAGCAATTTGTAATGGCGTTACCAGCACTCCGCCCTGCCCGATTCCCATATGGTACGTATCGCCGATGTACCAGGGCTGCCCAGTTGTTTCTAATTTCCACTGAGGGCTTGGAAGAAATCCGGAAGCTTCACTCGGCAAATCAATACCGCTTTTTTGATTGAATCCAAAATACTGAAGATATTTTGTTGCTCGATCAACTCCTAATCCTTGCTGTTGCCCCAGGCCTCCTGCGACCATGTAAAAAAATGTATTAACAGAATTTGCGAGTGCTTTTTTCACATCCGTAATACCATGCCCCCCAGCTTTCCAATCCAAGAAGTGATATGATCCTACCGTAATACCCCCTACAGAATCGACTGTTGTGGTTGGTGTAATAACTCCCTCTTGAAGGGCTGCAGCTGCGAGAAAAGGTTTAATAGTAGAGCCTGGGGGGTACATGCCATTTGTTGCTCGGTTAAATAGCGGCATGGTTTTATCAGTAAAATATGGCGTCGTGCTATTTCGTAAAAACGGCTGAGAAAATGTATTCGGATCATATGATGGGTAGCTTACAAGTGAATATAATTCTCCGTTTGTTACATCCATTACAATTGCAGCTCCTCGTACCGGTTCTCCGTGCGCTTGTTGCGTTTTCGAATCAAAATCGGAAAAGAGTCCGTATATAAATTTTTGTAATTCTGCATCTATGGTGAGCGATAAATCCTGCCCCGGTATTGGCTGTTTTTCTCCGAGATCTGTTTGTTCTTTTCCAGCTGCATTAATTTCCGTATACGTCATACCATGTTCTCCGCGTAATGCTGCATCGTATTGTTGCTCAATTCCTTGTTTACCAGTTGTATCAGTTGCAACAAGATTCGGATTGTCGTTCAATTGTTCCGCTGTTACGGGATTCGTATAGCCAAGTACGTGAGCAAGCGCTTGGCTGTAAAGATATTTTCTCACTAATGAAGATTCGAGCGATGTTCCTAAAAGGGATTGGGCATGCTGTTCCAATGTGAGCACCGTTTCATGATCAAGCGCTTTTGCAATTAATGTCTCCTGCCCTGTTTTACGCGCCCGATCTAATGCGGAACGAATCTGATCAGGGCTAATTGTTGGAAGCAAGCTGGTAAGGCTATCGATTAAATCAGATTCATTTGAAACGGTTGGCAGTTGGTTTGGCTTAAATACTAAATCTGTGCTCGAAATATTTTCTACAAGTTGTGTGTGGTTGCGGTCGTAAATAATGCCGCGCGGAGCTGGGAGAATGACGCTATCAACTCGATTATGTTCCGCTTTTGCACGGAAAGACGATCCTTTAACCACTTGTAAGTACGCTCCTCTGGCGCCGATGCCAAGTACTATTAAGATCAAGAATATATTCAGTATCCCGAATCTTTTTTGAGATGGCCGTTGAGACGAATGGATGTGTTCAATAATATCAGCTGATTTTAGATTCATACTCGAGATGAAAATTCATGATACATCGCAGAAATAAAAAACGATAAAATACTCGTACAGAAAAATTGCATGCCGATTATTCCAAACGGGATTGCATTGATTGAAAACGGATGAAACACATTTTTTATAACTATAAGAAATATAAGCTGCAATAGCACTGAACTAAGAGTTATTAAAAAGAATTTCCATGAAAAATCTGTTTGGGGCCATCGTGCTACCCATTGCACGATAAATGGAATGGTAAATAACGCGAATATTGTTCCGAACGGGAGGGTACTTACAAGTTCACATAGAAATGCCATGATAATAATCAGTGTAAAAGGAGCTGGTGCTATACTAGCGAGCAATAATGATATTCCTATAGGCGCCACGAAGAAAGATGCAGTATGATAGCGAAAAACAACATGAAGGCCAACCATACAGGCTAATGCAATCGAAAGAATAATTCCTCGATTCAATGTATTCATTTTGGGGCGAGGACAGTTACGGCTTCGATAGTATCCACATTATATGGCAATTCAATAATTGCTTGCTGATATGCTTCATTTTCAGGCTTGCTCACTGAAGCAATAGTGCCGACGACTATTCCGTATGGCAGTTGTTGTCCATTGCTTGTAGTAACGACGCTTTGGCCCGCAGTGATAGTTGCATCTCTCGGGATTGTTCCCATACTCAGTGAAGTTTGGAAACGACTGGTGAGAAGTCCTTGAGCAGGCGCCGCCCCAGAATCTTTGCTGACGGTTTCTACTGTTATTGAAGTGCTTGGGTGGAATACCGTCTGTACTACGGCAGAATGTAATGAAAGTTGCGATACAAATCCTACGAGCGCCGATCCGTTCACTACCACGGCATCGCCATTGCCCACTCCTTCTGCAATTCCTTTATTAATAATATATTCAGATTGCAAAGTATCAATAGGGCGGGTTATTACATGTGCATATATCGGAAGCATGGAATCAAATGCCGGTGCTGCAAGCTGCTCCCGAAGCCGTCTATAATCAGCAAGTTCGCTTGTGAGCCGCATATTATCAAGCTGCAGCTGCGCAACTTTTTCTTGGAGAGATTGAGAAGGAACATTATTGGAAAGTCGAAATACAACAGATACAATTCTCACTATTTGGTCCCACATGCGGTTTCGCACATGCTGCATAATAGGAGTAAAAGAAAATCCTATAATGAGCAGAATAAGCAGAAGGATGGTTAATGCAATGACATTTCGCTTCTTCATGACCCTATATTACTTGATCTTTGAGCCATGTACACTAGGCAACAGAACTTCTTGAACAGCCTCAATGTCTTCAAGGACAATGCCAGTGCCTCGTACTACGGCAGTAAGTGGATCATCGGTAATATGAGTACGTATTTGCGTTGCATCCGTAATAACATCTGCAAGCCCTCGCAGCAACGCTCCTCCGCCTGCTAAATAAATGCCTTGTTCGATAATGTCCGATAATAATTCGGGAGGGGTTTCTTCGATGCATGCTTTTACGGCATCTACGATGATGGTAATAGATCGCTGCATTGCTTCTTTTGCCTGTGCGCCATTCATGATTACTTCTTTTGGCAAGCCGGTAACTAAATCGCGGCCACGGATAGGCGCTTCAAGAATTTCCATAGTATCAGCAGCAGATCCGATACGAATTTTAATTTCTTCGGCAGTTCTCTCGCCTATAAGCATATTAAAGTTATTTCGTGCATACTGAATAATATTTTCATTGAGTTCATCGCCTGCAATTCGAAGCGTTCGGTTTGCGACGATTCCTCCTAATGAAATGACCGATATTTCAGAAGTTCCTCCGCCGATGTCGACAATAATATTTCCCGTTGCTTCATGAATGGGTAATCGGGAACCAATTGCTGCTGCCATTGATTCCTCAATTAAAAATACTGATCGTGCGCCTGCCCGCAAACTCGCTTCTTCTACAGCTCTTCGCTCTACTTCAGTAACGGAAGAAGGAATACCGATAACAATTCGGGGCCGAGGCAAGAAATGAAATCCGTCTTCATGAACTTTCTGG
>DATIIA010000140.1:0-6198 GCA_035480115.1 Candidatus Anderseniibacteriota bacterium
GGTACCGGAAAAACAACCATGTTTTTACAAATGGTTATTCAGGATATTAAAGCGGGCAGAGGAGTGGGTGTCGTTGATCCGCATGGAGATTTAATAGCAGATATTTTACATCATATTCCGCAAGAACGATTACAAGATGTCGTGCTTTTTGATCCACGAGACAAGGATAACCCATTAGGATTTAATATTTTAGAATCTAAAAATCAAGAACAGCGCGATTTAGTAGTAAATGAAGTAGTACAAATTTTGCAAAAACTTGCCGCTCGAATGAATCCGGAATCTATTGGGCCAATGTTTGAACATTATTTGCGCAATGCCCTTCTTGCACTCGTTGAAGATCCTGAGGCTACTCTTTTAGATGTTCCGCGTATGTTTGTTGACGAGGCATTTCGGAAAAATATTCTTGAGCGAGTTGCAAATCCTGTTGTATTGCAATTTTGGAATCAGGAATTTGCGCAATCGCAACGCGGTCAAATGTCTGCAGACATGCTAAGTTACATTATTAGCAAATTAGGAAGGTTTATTAGTAATGACACCGTTCGGAATATTATCGGGCAGGCGAAATCTTCATTTGATGTTCGGGAAATTATGGATCAGAAAAAAATTCTTTTATGTAATTTATCGAAAGGGGAATTAGGAGACATGAATTCTGATTTGTTGGGATTTGTATTAGTATCCAAGATTCAAATTGCAGCACTTGGCAGATCAGATATTCCCGAAGAAGAACGAAATGATTTTTATTTATACTTAGATGAATTTCAAAATTTTACGACTGATAGTATTGCAACTATTTTATCGGAAGCTCGAAAGTATCGTTTGAATTTGCATCTAGCTCATCAATTTATTAAACAGCTTGCTGATCCAATTAAGGACGCTGTGTTTGGGAACGTCGGCACGATTATTTCGTATAGGATCGGAGTAGAGGATGCAGAATTTATGGAAAAGCAATTTTCTCCCGTGTTTTCACAATATGATTTGGTTAATTTAAGGAGATTCACCGCCGTTGTTCGATTGCTTGTGCATGGGACTCCTGAACGTGCGTGCAGCATTACCGTACCTATGCCACAGGTGATCGGAGATGCTTCTAGCGCTGAGCAGATACGCACGTACTGTCGAGAAACGTATGGAAGGCCTAAAGCGGAAGTGGAGCAAGAAATAGCAAACAGATTTATTCCGCAAAATTCTCCACAACAGAGCGACAAAAAATCACCAGATTCATACATGAGTGAATCACTTTTTGATATCGGATAGATAGGGTATTATAAAGAAGTTATTAATTTTTTAGCATCACCATCATGTCAGAAGAAGTGTCTCAAATTCCTGGCCCAGAAAAAAAGCCAGTTGTTCCAATCGGTATCGCGATTGCTGTTGGAGTTCTCATTATTGCGGTCGGCGCATACGCTGGATTGCATGCTCATTTCCAGAAGTCTGGTTCTGGAAATGCAGGATTTGGAAACCTTCCATTAGGGCAAGGCAAACAAGCTGAAGCAACTCCTGAACCTGTAAATCGAGATACGAGCGGAATATCCGGTATGCCATGCGAACATCCGAATCGTCGCCCTATTGGTGTGATGCTTGCGGGCGACCCTATTAATCGTCCGCTTTCTGGATTCACAACTGCAGATATGGTATTTGAGCTACCTGTGCTCGTAAGCGATGTAACTCGATTAACGGCGGTATACCAGTGCGGAGAGCCAACGGAAATCGGATCGGTCCGATCTGCTCGACATGATTATTTATATCTCTTAGATGGTATTGATGGGATCATGGCTCATTGGGGCGGAAGTTACTGGGCACTTAATATGATTGCTGCAGGCCAATTCCAAACAATGAATGCGCTTGAGAATCCTAATAATGCATTTTTCCGCAAGACAAATCTACCAGCGCCTTATAACGGATTTACTACGTATGCGCGATTGTGGGATACGTTGCAGAAATTAGGGTACCGTACAGAAACGCAATTTAAAGGGTATGATTTCAAAGATGATATTGCGGCAGATCAGCGCCCTGCTGGAGGAACTCTTACAATCGGATGGCCAGGAGCATTTAAGGTGAGCTATCAGTACAATCCGACAACGAATCGATACGAACGATATTGGGCAGGAGTAAAGCAGACAGATCCTGTTGATAAAAAGGTTGTTGCGCCGAGCGCAGTGGCTATTATGAGAGCAACGAATACGTACATGGATGGTCCAGGAGGATATAACAACGTTGCAATTGAAGGAACAGGAGACTTAACGGTGTATCAGGATGGAGGCGCAATTACAGGTAAGTGGACAAAAGATATCAACAATAAAAAAGATCCAGTCCATTTCCTAGATGCACAAGGAAAACCAATTATATTCACTCGTGGACAAGTATGGGTGACTGCGGTTGAGCCTACTATTTCAGTAACTTGGACCGGGAAGTAGAGAATGATCCGATATTTCTTCGGAGAAGACGTACTAACTACTCGAGGGAGAATCACTGCGCTTGCACAATCGCTGCAAGCGCAGCTTCGCTTTGTTGATGAAAGCAATATTCTTAGTTCATCTCTTGAAGTCATAGTTGATCAGGCAAAAGGTTCTTTATTCGGCAAGGCGCTCCTTATTTTTCGAGATCCGCTTTCGTATCATCAAGATATTCGAGATCAGCTTGTAGAGTATGTTGAATCTTCTCATTCGGGAGAGATTATTTTTTGGGAACGGGGGAATCCTGATGCCAGATCATCGTTACACAAACTATTTAAAAAAAGCGCCGAAGTTGAGCAATTTCAGAATATTACTGATATCCAGCAAGGACTGAAGTGGATAACGAAGTATATCAGCGAGCATCGTGATAATACAGACACTATGATTTCTCGTGATGCTGCGATGCTTTTATTGCAGAGAGTTGGATTTGATACATTCTCTTTAGCTTCTGAAATTCAGAAATTGCTTGCCTACCATATTCCCATTTCGCGCGAGGATGTGGAAAATATAGTCCCAGAGCGGGCATTGGATGCCGTAAGTGCATTTCCATTACTTGATGCTATTTCGGTCAAGAACAGCAAGGCTGCCATTGCATTGCTTGTAAGGATGATTGCAGGAGGAGCATCGGAACGGTTCATTCTTTCTATGATTGCGTATCAGTATCGATTGTTGCTCGCAGTGCGTATAGGGCTAGATGAGCGTATGGATTCTATGCAGATTGCGAAGCTCTCGAAGCTACACCCGATTGCAATTCAAAAAACAATTCCGCTTGCAAAAAGATTTTCATTGTCTGCAATTCATGATGCGTTATTGCGTATAGCCGGAACAGAACGATCTATGAATACAAACAAAACAATGGACGACCGGTCCATTGTTACGATGTTGGTAAGCAGCTTAACTGCGTAGAGAATTACTACTTCGCTGCTACTTTGGTTTGGATTTTTCGCAATCGGGATTTTCGTCGAGCAGCTTCATTCGGGTGAATAACATTTCGTCGAGCAGCTCGGTCGAAGATGCTTTCAGCTTTTACCGCTTCTTCTGCAATGCGCTTAGAGTCTTTTGATTCAACAGCTTCACGAATTGCTTTCTTCGCTTCGCGAATCTTTTTTCTCCATGCATCATTAATAGCACGTCGGCGTGCATTTGCTCGGAGGGCTTTCTTTCCAGCGGATAGTTGTGGCATGAAGGGAAGTATGACAAATGGGGAGGTGAATGTCAATAAATGAGTCGTTCCCTTCTCCTGTTCTGGGAGAAGGTGCGGCTCGCCTTTGTGCGAGACGCGGATGAGGGGTCTTTATAGCGCTAAACACCCCTCACCCCCGCCCTCTCCCAGAACGGGAGAGGGGATACGAGGTAGCCGCTCTTGAGAAACCTCATTTTATGGCTTAATAGAGTTATTAGCATTTATAATAGTTGACAAAATATTAAAATAGGAGTAATATTAGCCAGTTACGATTGATTACCCTAGTACTTTAAAAGAAAGATGTAAGATGAAGAGAACTCGAATGGTTTTAACGAACTTCAAAGACGGCGAAGATGTGTCGGCCGGTGATTACGTGAAACTGCTTGCGGGTTGGACCGAAGTTGCTGCGGAGCTGGAAAAACGCTTCGAGCTTAGGGATCGAGAATTGATTATCTGGACTCTTTGCCCGAAAGCGCCGAAAGAGCAAGACGATCCACTCGTCCTTTTGCCGGGAGTCGAGATTTGTGCGCAGAGGCAGGTTTGCAGCGGCCCAAAAGCTTTGCTTGAAAGCCCCGGAGAGTATGGGGGAGACAATCTTGTTGTTGAAAGCCGCGCCGGAGGATTCTATATCCGCCTGGACGGATATTCTAAAAAGTTTGGGCGATTCATCGGGATCTCAGAACTGATCGACGACATTTTGGTCCAGCTGCGCGAAAATCGCAAATCCTAACAAACGCCTGACGAGCCAAAGACGTCCACAAACCCGGTTCACATTGTGAATGCGGGTTTTTTCTTACCTAAAAACTAGGGAAGTTAGAGGAATATCTTCTTTGGCTTAATGAACAGAGCCTCGGATTCGCGAATTCCGATGCCAAATACTTTATTATCTGAATTTTTTAATACGAGCCGGATGTTGATGGGAGTATTTTCTCCTGCTTCCACTTCCCTGCCATTTTTTAATTTTGCGACATTCAAATCATTGAATGAAATTGATTCTAAGTGTTCTGTTAATTGCTCGAGCGAAATAAGAACACTATTTATGTTCTCTGGAATCGATTGCAGTTGCACGGCTCTTTGTATAGTAAAATTTCCAATTGCTGTACGTTCTAGGCGGGAACAATATCCGCCAGTGCCAAGTATACTGCCAATATCTCGAGCGATAGCTCTAATATATGTCCCAGTACTGCATGTTACCGAAATAGTCAGCTTGGGATATGAATATGTTTCTAAAGCAATATCATGGATTGTAATATTTCGAGGTTTTTGTTCGACTATCTCCCCTTTCCGAGCTAGATCATACATTTTTTTGCCATTTATTTTGATCGCTGAATAATTGGGCGGAATTTGAGTGGTTTGGTCTTTGATGGTGTCTAAAGCTGAGAGGATTTGAGTTTTTGAAGGGATCTTTTCACTACGTACCTCACCCAAGCCTCTCCTTCGAAAGGAGAGGAGAACTTCGCGAATCCCCCTCCTTACGAAGGAGGGGTTAGGGGAGGTTAGTCGTTTCCCCGTCGCATCGTCAGTATCCGTATTTTTGCCTAACGTAATTTCTGCACGATATGTTTTTGGCAGTACATGCAGTTCATCTTGCAGGCGGACTGCGTTGCCAAGTAATACAAGAAGGACTCCTGTTGCAAAGGGGTCGAGAGTCCCACTGTGTCCGATTTTTAGATTTTGTAGCTGCGGAAGTTTCCGAAGTTGATAAATAACATCATGAGATGTAATTCCTGGGGGTTTGTTGATTATAAGTCCTGCCTTCATGTAGTATTGTTGTATGTCAAAATCAGCATTAATAACAGGGATCACCGGACAAGACGGTTCGTATCTTGCAGAACTTTTATTAGAAAAAGGGTACACGGTATATGGATTGGTGCAGCGAAGCGCTAATTACCAATTTGAGAATATTGAACATATTCTCAAGGATATTCGTATTCTTACTGGCGACTTAGGAGATTCTTCGTCGATTATGAGAGCCATTAAAGAATCTCAACCAGATGAAGTATATAACTTAGCTGCCCAATCATTTGTGAAGGCGAGTTGGGATATTCCAGAATTAACAGGAGATGTTACGGGCGTCGGAGTTACGCGGGTGTTAGAAGCAATCAGGATTATCAAGCCAGATGCACGATTTTACCAAGCAAGCAGCAGTGAGATGTTTGGGAAAGTGGTAGAAGTTCCGCAGAAAGAAACAACCCCCTTCTATCCAAGAAGCCCATATGGAGTAGCAAAAGTGTATGGTCATTATGCGACCGTAAATTACCGAGAAAGTTTTAATCTATTCGCATGCTCTGGAATTTTATTTAATCATGAATCCCCTCGCAGAGGTCGCGAATTCGTTACAAGAAAAATCGCAAACGGCGTAGCGAGAATTAAAGCAGGTTTAGATTCCAAACTTATTATGGGAAATACCGACGCGAAGCGCGACTGGGGATTTGCTGGCGACTATGTGCGGGCAATGTGGCTTATGCTGCAGCAAGATAATGCAGAAGACTTTGTGGTAGGAACTGGAGAGACCCATTCTGTTGAAGAATACCTTGAGCTTGCATTTACGCATGTCGGACTTAA
>DATIIA010000141.1:0-7199 GCA_035480115.1 Candidatus Anderseniibacteriota bacterium
CTACCACCTCTTCGATGCGGCCAGGATGCACTCGCCCATCTTTAATTAATGCTTCAATTGCTCGCTTTGCCACTTGTCTGCGGACAGGAGAAAAACCTGAAATCATAATAGAATTGGGCGTTTCATCAATCACTATTTCGCATCCTGTAACGCGTTCGAGCTGCTGGATATTGCGTCCTTCTTTTCCAATAATCCTTCCAATCATTGATGCGTCTGGAACATCTACGTGCGACGTAGAATTTTCAGCAACATGGCTTGATGCGTATCGCTGAATGACAAGCGATAAGATATCACGAGCCTTTTCTTCTAATTGATGTTCCCCCTCTTGTTCCATTTTGCGAACACGGCGGACGATCTCTTCTTTTGTTCGATTCTCTGCGTGTTCAAGCACTCGCTGTTCTGCTTGCTGTGCGGTGAGCCCAGATATTTCTATTAATCGCGTTTCTTCTTGATTGCGTAATGTTTCATATCGCTGTTTCTCAGACTCAAGATCTTCTCGAAGCTGTGTTAATTGCTGTTCTTTTTCCTCAACAGTTTCTAACTTTGTATCAAGTTTTGTTTCACGCTCTGAAATTCTTTTTTCTAATTCAATAATTTGTTGTTTTCGCTGATCCAGTTCTTTTTCAGATTCTTCTTTTAACGATTGTATTTTTTCTTTTGCAGATGCAAGTTTTTGTTGAATCTTAGAGTCTACCAACACCCCGTTCTTCTTGCTGCGCGCAAGATGGAGTGCATAGCCGATCCCAACACCAACTGCAGCTGCCAGAATTGCTGGCGCAACTGAAGCTAAGCTCATAGATTGTAAGGATAATGAATAAAACGAGAGAGGGAGCGTGTCTACGCTTTCGTAACAATTCGGTCAATCAGACCGTATTCTTTGGCTTCCTCTGAGGACATATAGTAATCTCTATCGGTATCTTTTTCCACTTTTTTGAGATTCTGGCCAGTATGGGTAGCTAAAACATGGTTGAGCTTGTCTTTCGTTCGAAGAATATGGCGAGCACTAATTTCTATGTCCGATGCTTGCCCTTCAGCACCCCCCATTACCTGATGGATCATGACTTCTGCGTTTGGAAGTGCCATACGCTTGCCTGCCGCGCCTGCTGCTAATAATACAGCGCCCATACTTGCTGCAATGCCCACGCAAATAGTGGAAACATCTGGTTGAATGAACTGCATGGTGTCGTACATTGCCATTCCAGCAGTTACTTGTCCGCCAGGGGAGTTGATATACAGCGTAATATCTTTCTTAGGGTCTTCATGCTCTAAGAAGAGAAGCTGCGCAATCACAAGATTGGCAACATTTTCATCAATTGCTCCTGCGAGAAAGATGATTCGTTCCTTTAATAACCTCGAATAAATATCATATGCCCTCTCTCCAAATTGCGATTTTTCGAGAACGGTTGGAATTAAATAGCTCATAAAATAGTAAATAAGATATAAATGCAATAATCTACTTGCAAGTATACCGCAAGAAACTACTTTGATGCGAGGGATCCTAAAAGTTCTAATGTCTTTTTATTTTTCAGTACGCTTTCAACGTAATCTTGCAGCTCATGCGGATCTATTTCATCATGTGCATGTTCAACGGAAGCAAAGTGGGCTAACTGCTTGTTTGCTTCTTCTGTGATTTCTTCTTTTGTCAGAGTAATATCATGCTTCTTCGCAAATTCTCGGAGCGCTAAGCCAATTTTTACATGCTTTTCCGCTGATTCTTTCATAGAATCTCTCATTTTTTGAATCGAAGAATCATGTTCAATCATGTATTCTTCCAGCGTCTTTTGCTGATACGCGAGCATCTGCGAAAATTCTTCGAGACGTCTATCGATCTCATGTTCTATGAGCGACGGAGGAATAATTCCAAACGTAGATTTTTCTGTGAGCTGTTCTGCAAGTTCACCGAGATATCGCTCTTCTTCTTTTGTTGTTGCTTCGTCTGTAATATTTTTTTTCAATTGATCTTTTAATTCCTGTAACGTTTTAAATTTTCCAACACTTTCTGCGAACACATCATCAACAGTGGGAATAATTCTTTCTTGTACTGTATGGATATGAGCTGTCACTTCGGCCTTTTTGCCCGCAATATCTTTCTTACTGTAATCTTCTGGAAAAGTAATTGGAAATACAACATCTTCTCCAGCCTTCTTGCCCAGTAACGCTTCCTCGAATCCTGGAATAAATCTGCCTTCACCAAGCGTAATAGGATGATTCTTACTTTCTCCGCCTTCAATCACAGCTCCATCAATTCTCACCGTAAAATCAATAGTTACGACATCATCTTTTTTAGCCTCACGTTGTACATCTTCAAGAACGCTTCGCATGCGAGCGATGCGTTTTAGTTCTTGATCAACTTGTTCATCAGTAGCAGAAATATCTTTCTTCGTAGCCTGCAATGTTTTAGGATCAGCAAGCTGTATTTCAGGAATAACTTCCACCACTGCAGTAAAATGTAACGGCGTATCCATTCCAATTTCATGAATAGAAATCGCAGGACGATTTACAGCTTGGATATCTTTTTCTACTGCTGCATGAGCGAAGAAATAGGGAAGCGCTTCATTCATTGCGTCTTGCAAAATGTGATCTTGTCCAATTTCTGTAACTGCCAATTCTTTTGGAGCTTTGCCAGGACGGAATCCTTTTATGTGAACGTTCTTAGATAATACTGAAATAGTTTTATTGATGAATACAGCGAAGTCTGATGCAGGGACAATCACATCCATCTCAATTTCCGCAGTTCCGGTGCGGGGTTGTACGATAATTTCCATAGCTATTCTTTTTCTTCTTCAGCTTCTGGAACAATCTCAGCAGGTTCTTCGCCAGCTTTAACAATATCGATTCTCCAACCAGTAAGCTTTGCAGCCAAGCGGACATTCTGCCCACGTTTTCCAATAGCAAGGCTGAGCTGATCTTCTTCAACATGTGCAATTGCTCGTTTTTCTTCTTCAAAAATGTCTACTGCAATAATGCGGGCAGGGGATAATGCGTATCCAATAAATCGAGCAATATCATCATCCCATTGAATGACATCGATTTTTTCTCCGGAAAGTTCGGCAATAATAGTCTGAATACGTGTTCCTCGCTGTCCGATACATGCCCCAACCGGATCGACCCCTTCTTCTTTAGCAAGTACTGCAACTTTGGATCGTTCTCCAGCCTCTCGCGCAATTGCTTTAATTTCAACGGTGCCTGCGAATACTTCAGGAACTTCCATTTCAAATAATCTTCGAAGCATTCCAGGGTGGCTTCGTGAAAGAAGAATTTCTGGTCCCCGGCTAGACAGTGCAACTTTTACGACATATACACGGATACGCTGATTTACTCGGTATCGTTCGCCACGAACCTGTTCGCTTGGGAATAATACGCCAGTTGTTCTTCCAATATCGATAAATACAGTCTCTCCTTCAATTCTTTGGACTATCCCAGAAATAATCTCACCTTCCTTATCTTGAAATTCATCAAACGTTGCTTCTCGTTCCGCTTCGCGAATTCTCTGAATAATAACTTGCTTTGCTGTTTGAGCAGCGACGCGTCCATAATGCGGATCTTGGGGAGTTACTTCTTCTACATATTCTTTTCCAATTTCTGCATCTGCATCGTTTTCTTTGGCTTGAGCGAGCGTAAGTTGAGATGCTGGATTTTCTACTTCCTCCCCTTCACTAACAGTCATTACTTTGAAGATGCGCGCAGAACCATCTTCCTCATTAAATTCAGCTCGAATATCCTGACCCCGTTCTCCAAAGTCTTTTCGATATGCTGCTGCAAGGGCCTGTTCAATAGTATCAAGAACCTTTTCTTTGCTTATTCCTTTTTCTGCCACTATTTGATCTATTGCTAGGCTAAATGATGGTGTGTCACTGCTCATATATTGTATTGTTATTAAGTTTTAGTAATAAGAATTCCGCGGGGCTCACCGCGGAATCTGATTACCTATATGTATCATTAGATGCTTGCCGTGTCAAAGGCATCTTTAATATGCGTAATAGTTGGAGGTGCTTGGGGGCGAAATATAATAGAGATAACATCAAATCGAGCATCTCCCCAATAATTTTCTTTTACTTGGTACATGCGAGCGGTTTTAATTAATTTTTGCTGTTTTTGCCAATATACTGTTTCTAAGCCTTCTCCAAAAGTTGTTTCCGAGCGTGATCGTACTTCTACAAATACTCGCGTGGTAGCATCTTGGAATATCAAATCTATCTCGCCTGTTTTCCAGCTCCAGTTTGATGTAATAAATTGTAATCCAGATTTCTCCAGGTATTCTCTTGCAACTCGCTCTCCTTCAACTCCTTTATCTTGAGTATTCCCCATACGATTGGGCAACAACCTCACCCAGGTCTTCGAGTAGGCGAGTCAGTCGAATTTTGTCGATCTCGTTAAGTTCAGCGAAAAGTATAGTGTGGGGAATAATACTAGCGACTTCTGTATCGTTCATCGATTGTATATCTGTTCCCGTTACGCATACTTCATGAGAGGATTGAATTCCAATTTTTTTTGCAACAGCTCTGCATGCATGCAGGGGTTCAGAAGAAAAAATACGAAGCGAAATATGTTGCTCGCGTAACTTTTTTAATACGCTATCAATATCTTTTTTTATTTTTAATTCCGCACGCAATGCTCCTAGCCACTGTAAGCCATGTACGTCGTTATCGTAGATATCTGAATGGTATTGTTGTTTATATCCAATTCCTGTTACGTGAAATCCTTGGGATATTATTTCTTCTAGATTTTTTTGGAGGTAATATTTTTCGCCGCTCCTCATGTGAGTATAATGAAGCACTTGAAATGGATTCCCGCTCACAAATAAAATATTTTCAGATTTTGTGCGATGAGTAACTAAGTGCGATTGCAAATTTGTATAATGAAAATTATGTATTTCGGATAAATGTTTCCAACCTTTTTTATGTTCTGTGTTGCGTATGTGACTTAGCGCTGCGAGAATCATTTTATCGCGCTCGTGCTCTGGATTATTTTTTACTTCAAAGATTGTACCGTCAGGATATTGTACAGAATCAATAACGGGAGATTCTTCAGTTAATAAATCTTTATAATCAATACACAATGTTGTTGGCTTGTTCACTCTTATAGTATACATGAGACAATATAATTCCGCATGATAGAAGCCACACAAGAGGACCGATCTGACTTACAAAATAATGATCAAGCAGTAGGGAGGGGGTTAAAAATAATAATATCCAAAGATGATTTTTTTTAATCAGATAAAAAAGTGTAAAAGTTATAATACTAAAAAATATAATCCCAAACTCTGCGAGCATATATAAAGGGGCGGAATGAATCGGAGCAATATCCCACGGGTTATGTTGTATATTATTGCGCGCAAGATAACCAGTAAGAGCGGTCTGGTAATTCCCTATTCCATAGCCTCTTATAAGAGAAGAGGCAGTTTGCATGTTTAATGCCCAGTGTAGGCCCTCTATGCGATCATGGGCAGCAACGTCATGCACGTCTGTTGATCTGCCTAACACAAGAGGGGTAAATATAATAAGCGGAAGAATCACATATAATAAAACTATATTTTTTTTCTTATATGCTGCGTATATAGCAATGCATATACCAGATGCCAAGGCAGCACGAGAAAATGTCGTAACAAGCGCTAATGCAAATATGCTACTGATTGCGAATAGAAAATAGTTCGGCAGTTTTTTAGAAATACTAAGAGCAATAAGAAGTATGCATCCAAGCAAAAGTACACCAGAGAAACTATTTGCATGACTAAAGGGCCCGTACGAACGAATAAATTTTTCTTGGTTAATATAAAACGATGCAACACCGGGTGTGTTGATATTCAGCACTGATTCTCCAATGAACTGCATATGCAAATCTTGCTGTAATACAAACTGAATAATGCCCCATTGTGCATAGAGAGCAATCATACATAGCATTGTTGCTAAAAATAGTGAAGTCATTTGTGGAGTAAGGCGGGCGTATATGGTATATAAACAGCCTAGTGCGATACACGCGAATACATATGCAATAAGATGCGGAGGGTAGAGAGCAATGATACTGCCTGCAGCTAGTATGCATATTGCAAGTATGAAATAAGAATTTTTTATCTGAACACGTTTATAGTTCAGCAGATATGTTGCAATAATTCCTATGCCAAATAAGGCTAACCAGATCCACGTGCGACGGGTAGCGCTAAAATCCTCAGGAGATATGCGTACAAGGGGTAATAGAAATAATAGAATTAGTGGGATGAGATCTAGTATGTGCGATATTCGTCTCATAGTTCTATCGTATCACGATAGAGAGTCACTTATTTCTTTTTCGTCTTTTTTGCTTTAGGAGCTTCTTTAACTTCTTTCTCTTCTTCCTTAAGACTCAATCCTAATCGGTGTTCTTTTGGTTCTAAAGATATAATTTTAAATTCCATTGTATCCCCTACGTGAAGATGGGCCATTGGATCTTTCTGAATTTCTTGCGGAAGTTCGGATACGTGAACAAGCCCATGAATATCCTTATCAAGCTGCACAAATCCTCCAAACAAAGTAACTTTTAATATTTTCCCTTTCACCGTATCGCCAACATTGTATTTTTCCGCAGCTTTTAGCCATGGATCATCTTGAAGCTGTTTAATAGACAAAGAAATTCGTAAACCGTTATCAATACCGATAACTTTTGCCTGGACTTTATCTCCTACGCTCAAAATATCGGCAGGATTATCGATCCGTTGCCATGCAATTTCAGAAATGTGTACTAATCCTTCGAGCTCTTGTCCTTTTTCTTCAAATTTTACGAACGCTCCAAAATCAACGATGCCGCTTACAACACCCTCAACAGTCTTGCCTTGTCCTAAGTTATCGAGGGTTGTGCTCATCTCATCGCTTACTGCAGCTTTTTCGGAAACAATGAGCTTTTCGTTTTCCTGGTCTATCGTAATTGCTTTAATCTTAAACATTTGGCCCACATAGCTCTGTAATCGTTCCTGAATTTTAGATTTATCTCCACCTTCTACTCGCGGATAGTGATCAGGCGCCAATTGCGAAACAGGTAAAAATCCAGTAACTCCATTAACTCGCACAATGAGCCCGCCTTTATTTGCATCAATAATTTCGCTTTCAAATGCAACGTCGTCATCGAGCTTTCTCCTTAATTCTTCCCAGCTTCGTTCTCGCGTAGCAGAACGCAAAGAAAGTTCTATATATCCTTCTTCATTATCTAAGCTTTGTATGGTCGCCTGG
>DATIIA010000142.1:0-14582 GCA_035480115.1 Candidatus Anderseniibacteriota bacterium
ACTATTAAACAATTTGGAGCGAAAGGTGACGGATCAACCGATGATTATGCAGCGCTTCGCGGAGCTGCTGCATTTATGTCTCAACCGGAGCAAGCTGGTAAAACGCTCTATTTTCCTGCAGGAGATTATAAAATTAATCAAGTGATTAATAGGAATGATATACAAAATCCTCAAGAAGCTGATTTGTTGAATATTCGATATGTAAATGCGAAAGATATAAAAATTATTGGGTGCAATGCAGTTGTTGATGTGAAAGGAGATTTTAAAAAGCAGAAACGATTATTTATTAGCGGAAATGTTTGGAGAAGTGACTTGCAGCAAATAAGCCCTTTTGATTTTTTGAATAGTTCAGGGTTTACGCTTGCAGGATTTGAGATAAAAGGAAATGTAAACCAAATGGATCGCGATCATAGCGTTGATATCACTGAGGACGGTGGAAGGGGAGTAAGTACGAGCGGAAGCACGGATTATATATTAGAAGATTTACATATCGATGGATTTTCTACTGACGGCATGCTTCTTGGAATTGGATATCAATACAAGCTGGATACAAATGTGACGGTACGAAATGTTATATCTGAGGGGAATGGCCGCCAGGGGCTTTCTATTCAGCAAATGCGACGGGCAACATTTACAAATGATCAATTTTTAAATACTGGCCATACGGGGAAATATGGCGTGCATTCTCCCGGAGCTGGCGTAGATATTGAGCCACTTTATTGTATAAGCGGATGTCCTGATATTAATAATCGAGCGAAACAAGGACTTCCGAATAATACGGGGGATATTGTTTTTGACCATTGTACATTCTCAAATAATATTGGTGCTCAAATCGTTGCGGGTAATAATCATGGAACAGAAAATGTTTCTGTTCAAAATTCCGAAATCGATGCAATTGATGCTGGTTCTTTAGGAGCAGTAGTGATTATTGTAAAGGATGGTGTAATAAAAGACAGCACGATCCATACCAATAAAACTGCCATTATTGCTACTGCTTCAGATGCAAGCCTTGCAATACAGCACAATACGATTATTGATGATAGAACTTCTTTAAGGACAGCAATAATGCCGCTACTTGATTTAAGTGCTGGAGCTATTACTTTTTCTACGAATAAAGTGGTTATTGCCGCGGCATCATATAGTTCAGCGAATACTATGATTGCAAATTTGCGAGGAGTAACAGAATCTTCTCACAACCTTTTTCAAACAAGTTTGAACCAAGTTGGTGCATATTTTCGCGTTGCATACGGTGCCAATACAAAAGTAACGACTGACACCTTTACTCCTTCAACGTTTGTAAAACCGAATAGCTTAAATATATTTCCTAATCCATATTCACAATGATGAGCACGATGAAGTCCATGCTTAATCATCGGTTTATTATAGGCTCTAGTGTGCTTGTGGGGTTATTTGCTATTGGGCTTGCAGGAGTGTTTTCGTCATATAGTGAAACCCGTGTTGCTCCTGGCATTGCCTTTCGGATACTAGGTCCGTCGAGCCTTCATGTTGGAAGTAGTGCGACTGTAGCATGGAATACCAGTACGGCGGGGCAGAAAAAGTATCCAATGGAAAAAATAGAATTTTGTACTGATAAGATTGGAAAACATTGTATAGTTTTGGCCGTAAGTGTTCCAAATAATGGAAAAGCAACTATGCTTGTGCCTTCATTGCAGGTCGAAAAAGGATATTTGAAATTAAGTGCTCGTAATCCTTCTGGAAGATTAGTTATTGGAATTTCATCGTTTAAATCAGTCGTTGTAATTGCTCAAAAAGCTATTTCTAGTTCTGAAGAAACAGGTGGCGGAGGCAGTAGTGGGAATAATAACGATGTGAATTCAGATCCTATGCCTAGCATAATATCCAATGCAGCAATAACACTTCTTTCCCCAACCAATGGAATGGTTATTCAGAAAGGAGAATATGTCCCCGTACAAGGTCAGCTCCAGTGGACATCAAGCGATCCATATACATGCCAAACATGGTTATTGGACGGAAAGCCGGTTCCTCAAAGTTTTTGGGCAAATAATAAACTTCCATCAGCTGATGGAAGCAATTATCCGCCGTGCTAAAGACTAAAACGGCTTGGCAAGCGTTGCTGTTGAACCAAGATTCTCTTCAATGCGCATTAATTCATTATACTTTGCTACTCGATCCGTTCGAGAAAGAGAACCTGTTTTAATTTGTCCTGTCGCAAGCCCAACAACAAGATGTGCAATGCTCGTATCTTCAGTTTCTCCGGACCGATGAGATACGATTGCGTTCCAGTTATTTTTTGACGCAAGCGATATGGCATTTATTGTTTCTGTAAGGGTTCCGATTTGATTGAGTTTAATTAAAATTGCATTGCCTGCTTTTTCATTGATTGCGCGCTGCAAAAATTCCGTATTTGTTACCAGTAAGTCATCACCTACTAATTGGATTTTTGATCCAAGAGTTTCTGTTAATTTCTTCCACCCGTCCCAATCGTCTTCAGCGAGGCCATCCTCAATGGACACAATAGGGAATTTTTCAACGAGTTCGCTATACCACGTGACCATTTCTTCAGATGATAATTTTTTATTTTCTGTCGCCAAATTATATACTCCGTCTTCATATAATTCAGATGCTGCCACGTCGAGCCCTAACACAATATCTTTTCCAAGTTCGTAGCCTGCGTTTTTAACCGCTTCAGAAATTAATTCCAGTGCTTCCGCGTTTCCATTTTTTACATGAGGGGCGTATCCACCCTCATCTCCCACAGTTGTTGCGTATCCTTTATCATGAAGTACTTTCTTGAGTTGCTGGAAAATTTCAGAACCCATGCGGATTGCGTCTGAGAATGTTGCAGCACCTACAGGCATAATCATAAATTCTTGAATATCCGTTGATCCTGCAGCGTGTTGACCTCCATTGATCACGTTCATCATTGGAAGGGGTAGTGTGAAATTCTTATTTTCTGCCAAGTTTCCTAAATACTCGTATAATGGCTTTTTTGAAGAAATTGCGGCTGCTTTTGCAACTGCAAGCGATACTGCCAGTATTGCATTCGCGCCTAGCCTACCTTTATTCGCAGTTCCATCAAGCTCAATCATGATTTGATCAATGGTTTTTTGATCAATGGCATCTTTGCCGATAAGAGCCTGAGCAATTTCCGTGTTAGCATTTGCAACTGCTTTGAGGACGCCTTTGCCTCCAAATTTTGACTTGTCGTCATCGCGCAATTCCACTGCCTCATGTGTTCCTGTCGATGCTCCGGAAGGAACAGCTGCGCGTCCGAGCGAGCCATCTTCTAATACGACGTCTGCTTCTACTGTCGGATTTCCTCGGGAATCTAATATTTGTCGTGCTTTGATTGATGTGATGTTCATAGAAATAAATTACAAAATAATAAGATTTTTTCCTGTCATTGATGCTGGCTTTTCGATATTCATAAGATACAGCACAGTCGGTGCGATGTCAGCAAGTGTTCCGTCTGAATGCATGGGATACTGCGCATCCGTTATGATTGCTGGAACTTTATTAAGAGTATGCGCCGTATGTTTTTCTTTTGTGATAGGATCGATCATGACTTCTGCATTCCCGTGATCAGCGGTAATTACAAGTACGCCATGCTTTTTTTCAACTGCAGCTGCTACTCGCGATAATTGCTGATCAACTTCTTCAACAGCTTCAATAATTGCGGGTTGATTGGCAGTATGGCCGACCATATCTGCGTTCGCAAAATTGATAAATAAGAAGTCACTTCCTCGTTCAATTTGTTCAATTGCCTTATCTGCAATTTCTTTTGCTCGCATCTTGGGCGCTAAGTCGTGCGTTGGCACGTCTTTTCTGCTTTCCACTAAAATATGAACTTCTCCTTCATGAGGATCTTGCTTACCGCCATTTAAAAAATACGTTGCATGGGGATATTTTTCGGTTTCTGCAATATGAGCTTGCTGTAAACCAGCTTTCGAAATTTCGGAAGCAAGCGTTGTATCTATTCCTCGTGGAGGGAACGCGACCAAGCATTCAAATGTTTCATCATATTGTGTCATTGTCACGAAGCACAGATTTTGCTTTTTGTTTCGTTCAATAATTTTTTTTGAAAGCATTCGGCCTCTGTCGGATCGGAAGTTAAAGAAGAATATTCCATCGTTATCCTCAATCTTATACGACTTACCGTTATCATCCAGAAATACTAATGGCTCTGCGTGTTCATCGAGTATGCCATCTTTATATAATTCTTCGTATGCTTCGGATGGCTTTTTTGCCGTACAAATCTTTCCTTTGCATTCGAATAATGCATCTTCTACTTTTTGCAAACGGTCCCAGTTATTATCGCGATCCATTGCATAAAATCTGCCGCTCGTTGTTGCGATAAAGCCGATTCCGACCTTTTCAATAACTTGTTCTAATTCTCGTAGATATGATGCAGCGCTTTGAGGAGGAGTGTCTCGGCCATCGGTAAATGCATGAATAACAACATTATGAATTCCTGCTTGTTTTGCTGCCTCAAGGAATGCATATAAATGATTGCTATGGCTATGCACTCCCCCAGGACTTACAAGGCCTTGAACATGAAGCGTAGAATTATTAGATTTCACATGGTTGAACAATTCGGTAAACGCAGGATTGGCATCCCATGTATTATCTTGGATAGCCTTTTCAATACGGACTAAGTCAGTATGAATTGTTGTCCCGGCCCCGATTGTCATATGGCCGATTTCGCTGTTGCCGATTTGTCCTTTCGGAAGTCCTACATGTTCTTCGCTGGCATCGAGCGTTGCATGAGGATAATCTTGCCACAAATGATCATAAAAAGGAGTATTCGCTTGCGCGATTGCATTATCTTCGGTGCCATCGTTGAGCCCCCACCCATCGAGCACAATTAATACAACAGGTTTTCTTCTGATTGGTTTTTGCATAGGGATTAGTATAGTACGAGCAGTTATTTTGACCAAATCGAGTTATCAGCCTACAATCTTTTCATGACACCGAATAAAATAACAAAAATCGTATGCACGATCGGACCAGCATCGTCGTCTTTGGGCACATTAACTGGAATGATAGAAGCGGGAATGAATATTGCCCGATTTAATTTTTCCCATGGAACCCATGAGAGTAACGTCGCTCTTCTTAACACTGTTCGTGAGGCAGCAAGTAAAGCAGGAGCTCCTGTGCAAGCACTTCTTGATTTACAAGGGCCGAAGCTTCGCATTGGTATTCTTCCAGAAGAAGGACTTGTTTTAACGGAAGGCGACACGGTAACGCTGCAAGCAGGCGTCCAGACTGCTGATGCGGGAATTATTCCTGTTCCTTACGAAAGCCTTGCTACGCAGGTAAAAAAAGGTGGTCTTATTTTGCTTGCAGATGGAACCTTTGAACTAGAAGTACTCGATGTTCAAGGCTTAGTTGTTACAGCAAAAGTATTACTGGGAGGAACGCTGATTTCCAAAAAAGGAATTAATGTTCCCAATGTTTCTTTAGTTGATGATGCAATGACAGATAAAGATATTGATGATTTGCAGTTCGGATTGCAGCACAATATGGATTACGTTGCGCTTTCATTTGTTCGCAGCGCAGAGGATGTTCGAATATTAAAATCCAAAATGGCAGAATTTTTACCAGAGGGGATGAAAACTCCTTTAGTAATGGCAAAAATCGAGATGCCGCAAGCTCTGGCAAACTTTGATGAAATTTTACAAGAAGTTGATGCCATTATGGTTGCTCGAGGTGATCTGGGTCTTGAATCTCCGATGCATGAAGTTCCAATTTGGCAAAAGCGCATGATTAAAAAATGCCGAGAAGCAAACAAGTTTGTGATTACCGCAACAGAAATGATGGGATCTATGCAATATAATCCTCGCCCAACTCGCGCAGAAGTTTCCGATGTGGCAAATGCAGTACTTGATCACACTGACGCAGTGATGCTTTCAGGCGAATCTGCAATGGGGAAGTACCCAGTACGTACGGTAAAAATGATGACGGATATAATTATTGCTGCTGAACAGTCGGAATTCTATTAGACCAGCTAAAGTTTAAACTTGAGAACGTTATAGAATGTACTCATTTCATTTTCTTGATTTTTTCGAGTCCCTTTGCTGCTCCTTCAATGCGCTTCAATTCATTTTCGCGAAAAAATACAAATGTATGAGCTTGGTTAATTCCGACTCTTCTCCAATTTTCAGATGCTGAAACGGTATTTTGCGCTAATGATCCAGGCGCTTTAGCTTTCTTATCTTTAAGGTGGGCAAGAAATTGGGGAGAAAACTGAAGAGGATCATATTTTGCTCGCACTTCTGTGAGTTTTAGGTTCGGATCAATAGGAATACCCTGTCGCAAACTATTTATAACACCCCATTCGCCCGATGCGATGCCGTCACCATAAATAGCTTCCATTTTCATTCTTGCTTGGTCAGAATCCATATTGCGATTAATTCCTTTTTCAGCAAGTATTTTCTCTAACTCTTTCATTGCCTTCCCTTCTTTTGTGACTGCAACGCGCGTGTATGGATTTGTGGCTAACGTAAACGGTCCATCAAGAAGAAATCCGATCGGAATTTCCCATTTTTTTGCAGTAGACGTGCTTGCTCCCGGCAATGTGTCTGCTCGAACCTGCATAAATGGCACGTTGCTATCTTTTAATCGTTTATTATCTTTATCTACTTCTTGCGTAACTTTACCTAAAGCTAACAGCTGCTCTGCGGTTTGAGTGGCAAAACTGCCACCCATCGAAATGCCATATAGGCGCAATTGTGTATTAGCTAGCTCTTTCTCGTCTTTTGGTAATTTTGATTCAATGAATTCTGCATATAAAGATCCGAATGTATTAAAGGAATTCTTCTCTTTCAATAAATTAATAAATTCTTGAGACATTTTTCCGTATTCATTTGTAGGGGATCCTACTACAAATACTTTGGCATCTTCTGGTGCTTGGCCATTATGAATTGCTTCGAGAGCGCGAGGAAGCTTTAATACCATTTGATGCATCGCTTCCTCGAAAAAAGTGAACTGATTCCCATTTCCTGGCTGGATAAATGATCCTAAGACAAATTCAAGGCTTGATTTTTCGCTTGGTTCAATTTTCTTAGGAACTTCTCGGTAGTGGCAATACAGTTCACGTGCCAGATCTTCGATATTTACTTTTGTATACGGAAACGAAACTCCAAATTTTTCAGATGAATAGATTTCGCTATTCTCTACTGCTTGTTCAAAAAAAGTATAAAAGATATCTTTTATCGTTTCTACTTCTACGGGAGCTTCAGTTTTCTTGTATCTATTTTCAAATATCTGCAGTACTGCTTCGACATGAGGAGATTCTACTCGATCTCGAATCCGTTCCTGATTTTCTTCTGGCGCTGAAATATGTTCTGGTTCTGATTGGTGTGGAAATTGGGGAGATTCCATGCTCATAGCTATTACAGTAGCTCAGTTCAGAGAAAACAAATAGTATGCGGGGTGGTGGGTGGATTCTAAGTGATTCTAATTCTTTTTTATAATCCCTTGGTCTGTGCGTCGAGTGTTGTTAGACTGGTTGTGAATTGTGGATCAATGTTTGTTACCGTAGTAGATTCTGCAGCTAAATCGGTCATATTCATTTGATCAGACGTAAGCGGGCTTGGGGTAGGCGTGGGTGTTGGAGATGGGGTAGTTGTTGCAAGAGGTTCGGTAGAAAGAACTGGTGATTCAGTAGGTAACGGTTGTGATGCCGGATTATGTTGTGCAATGACTATCCAGAAGAGGAGCCCAAGAACCAGTAGTATTACGATAGTCGATGCAATTATTTGGCCGCTTGTCATAGTGTTGGGGTTGTTAAAGGTGTTGGTGAAGAGTTTTCTGATTGCAAATCATGTGCGACAGCTAGTTTGAGTGCTTGAAATGATGTTCGAACGGCGATGAGTTTTGTTGCTAAGCTTCTAACAAGCGTGTGAATTTGCAATACTTGTTGGGACGGTTTGCTGCTGGCGGGTATTTGGGAAAGTTCTTGAATAATAGATTGGATATTATCTTTAGCTGCAGCAATTGCGGATGTGAACGCCGTAAGTTCCGTATCAACTGATATCGCATGCCCAGCCGCCTGGAGCGCTGCAATGCGCCCTTGTACATCTGTTTGGAAATTATCTAATTGCTGCGACAAATTCTGCAGCTTTTGCGTCATTCCCGTAACGATCCCCGTTACTCGCTCCAGTCGACTGCTATTTTCTGGTCGTTGCAACACACCCAATGCTACTTCCCGATGTTCTGCTGCAAAACTTATAGCAGGTAGTGATAGCGATGCAATGAGTGTTACGGCGTATATGTTCGTAAGAATCTTCATACTAAAACTGTTCAGTTACTTGCAGAAGAATGCAAGAATGTTTGCCGCCTATCTTGTCACTCGTTACTGACAGTTTTGTGCTCAAGAATTATAAGTGCGGAAGTAATAATAGAGAATACGATGCTAAAGAGTAATCCTTGCCAGAATCCAGCAACAAAAAATCCTGGAACCAGTTTGCTTGTAAGCAACACGAGCAATGCGTTAATGACAAACGTAAATAATCCGAGCGTTACAATTGTGATCGGCAACGTGAGCAGTATCAGAATTGGTTTTATAAATATATTCAATAGTCCGAGCACTAATGCTACGAGTAATGCTGTTCCAAATCCTTGCACGGCAATTCCTGGAACAATGTATGCCGCTGCAAGGATGGCTAGTGCATTAATTATCCAGCGCAGGAGTATATTCATGGTTCAAGTATGATCTCTCTGCGCGCTAGGAGCAAGCCTGGTATAATCGGAAGCCAAAACGTTAATCCTCGTAATAGTAATGTTCCGGTGAGGGCAGCTTCTGGAGAAATTCCTAAAAGAATAAGGGTAATGGTGCAGCCTATTTCAAATCCTCCTATGCCTCCTGGCAAAAAAGATACTGTTCCGGCAATAGACCCCATGACGACTGCAGAGAATGCTGTTAATGGATTTAAGGATATTTCAATCGCCTGCATCATTGTCCACAATGTTGCACTATCAAGAATGAATGTAGTTATCTGAAGTAAGATAGATTTTGTGAGTAGCGGAGCAGAACGGATACGTTCGGGTGATACGTTTTGAATTGCCGTAAAAGCGCGATCTGCTATTTCAAAACGGAGAACCCATGTAGGTGGCTTCCAGTTTCGATTGTGAAGCGCCCACCATATCGTAAGTGGGGCGATGGTAATAAATAGAGAAAAAGTCCCCACTAATCCGATGACGACTGGGGTAATAGAATGATGTGACCATAAAATAATACATGTTGTTATGGCTACTAGAGCAAAGGCAGCATAGTGACTAAGTATTTCTACTAGCAATGCTTCCATAGCAAGAGATGCTGGTATGCCGAGTCGGCGCATTGCTCGTATTACTACTAGATTCCCAGCCATTCCGGCTGTAGGCAAGAGCTGGTTTAGGCTTAATTTTTCAATCGATAATCGTGCTAAAGCAGGTACTCGCAAATGATAATCTGCTGACTTTGCTACAAGATGCCATACAGCACCCGCTGAGGCATAGGTGCCCATCTGAAGGAGAAGCGCGATAAGAATCCATAGTGGTTCCGCGTGCGCAGTAAGTTGTATAAAACGCTCCGCTTCTCCGACATGGGTTGCAATTAGCCAGATAAAGCTAACAAGTGCACAGAAACCAATAATCCAGGTAAGCGCTGGGATTTTTATTTTTTCTTTTGCCATCGTTGTATTCTATCTATAACACAATACAATACAAAAAGCATCAAGGGCGCTTCATCTTGACAGCAACGAATAATTGTATATCGTTTTTTCTTGGATAAGAGTTCGCCCACCAGGCGGGCTCTTTTTAATTACCTCAATATTGTATGGAACAGCAACAGTCGCAAAAAAAATCAACCAATACTCAATATACCACTCCTCTTTCCTTGCTTAGCTTGGTAGGGGAACTTGGTTTTATTATCGCGTTACCTCTTCTTATTATGGTTTTTGTTGGTATACAGCTTGATCGTTGGTTTAATGTGCCGCATGTATTTCTTATTATTGGAATGTTGTTTGCTGCTCTGTGTTCTAGTATTATCGTGTTGCGAAAAGTTATGAAAGCATCTAAGGATGCTGGATTATAGCTTATGACTCCGATTCATATATCTATTGCGTCAGAAAAGATATTCGATATTGGATCATTTCCGGTAACGAATTCTCTGCTCACAAGTTTTTTAGTGAGTATTGGCATTATTATTGTGTTTGCTAGTGCAGGGAAGAGAGCGCAAGTGAATCCGATGCCTGGAATTGTTCATGCAATAGAAGCATTAGTTGAAGTGGTGCTGGATTTTATAGATTCGGTTATCGGTGATCGGGCATTGAGCGAGCGTTTATTACCTTTTATCATGACATTTTTTATTTTTATTCTCGTCAATAATTGGATCGTCCTATTGCCGGGCATAAGCGCAATAAAAATCGGTGATGCGCAGATACTACGGAGCGGCACTGCAGACTTAAATACAACTATTGCCTTAGCCATTATTTCTGTCGTAGTTACACAGGTATATGGAATATATAATTTGGGAATTATTAGCCATCTCAAAAAATATTTCAGTTTGAACCCGATGAAATTATATGTTGGGTTGCTCGAATTAATTTCAGAAATAACTCGATTAATTTCATTCTCGTTTCGATTATTTGGCAGCGTGTTTGCAGGGGAAGTATTGCTGATTGTGATTGCAGCATTTTTACCAGTGCTTGGTCCTTTGCCGTTCTTACTGTTGGAAGTACTATTTGGATTAGTGCAAGCGGTCGTATTTGCAATGCTTACTCTTGTATTCATGAAGCTGGCAATAACGCAGCAGCATGAAAGTTCGCATAGTACATAAATTTATTATTAATTCTTTATTTTATGGATTCAGATATCGTACAAGCAGCGCGTATTATCGCATCGGGACTAACAATCTCAATTGGAGGCATGGGGCCCGCTATTGCAATCGGATTAATTGGCTATAGTGCCCTGCAGTCAATAGGTCGCAATCCGGAAGTGGCAGGTAAATTACAATCGTACATGATTTTGCTCGTCGCATTTGCCGAAGCAATTGCAATTTATTCGCTCGTATTATCGTTCATTCTTAGATTCGTATAACCGTTTATGGAGCAAGGGCTTGCAGCGTTAGGTATCGATGTTCGTTCAATTGTATTCCAATTGATAAACTTCGCTATTTTATTCTGGATACTGCAACGCTTTGCATTTCGTCCATTATTAAAAATTTTAAAAGATCGCCAGGAGAAAATTTCTGAAAGTTTGCAGATGGCATCTGAAGTATCGAAATCAAAAGAAGAGGCGAAGCGCCAGCAAAAATTAGTAGTATTAAAGGCGAGGCAGGAAGCTGAAAAAATTGTTCAGCAAGCCACGCTTCAATCAAAAACTATTATTGCCGATGCAGAAGCAAAAGCTGTATCGCAGGTTCAAAAGATGAAAGATGCGGCGCAGCAAGAAATTCAGCGAGATGTCATTGCTGCGCAATCGGGATTGCGGCAGCAGGCAATTGGCCTTGTATTGCAGGCAACAAAAAAAGTAATAGGCGAAAAGCTTGTTGCAGACCATGATGAAGAATTTATAACAAAGGCACTTGATGAAGCAATCTAAGCGTACATTAGCAAAAACAGTTGTGATTTTGTTGGATAAACATCCTGTGCATCAAGCTATGGAAGCATTAGCACAAGAAATGGTTCGACAACGGAGTACTCGTGATATTGATAGTATGGTGCATGCTATCGGAGCGGAACTCTATTCTGCAAAAAAACATTTGATTGCGGAAGTAATAAGCGCACACCCGCTTAGCTCTTCTGCAAAAAAATACATAGAGCATTTTTTAAAAAAGAAATGTAAAGCAAAAACAGTGAATATTTTCTATCGAATAGATAGTGAAATTATCGGAGGAATTAAAATTATAACTCCGATTGGAGTTCTTAACCTTTCAATTGCAGAGCAGCTTGAACAATTAAAACAGTATGTATCATGACTACACTATCTCTTAATGAAATTTCAGAAGAATTACAGCAGGCCATTTCTAAACTTCGGCAAACTACGTCTCTTGAAGATGTTGGGATTGTCACTAAAGTTGGAGATGGCATTGCGTGGGTATATGGGATAACTTCGTGTGGATATAATGAACTTGTGCGCATTGCAACACAAGATGGAAATACAACGCCAGCATTTGCCCTCAATTTGGAAGAAGATCAGGTTGGGTTGGTTATTTTAGGCGATGAGCAATCAGTAGTCGCCGGAGCGGAAGTAACATTAACTGGTGAAATTTTTTCGATTCCAGTTGGGCCAGAATTGCTTGGACGAGTTGTTGATTCGTTGGGTCGCCCATTAGATGGCCTAGGGCCAATTACCACGAAGCAGAAAAGCCCGGTAGAAAAAATTGCACCTGGCGTTATGGATCGCCAATCGGTGAAGCAGCCATTAATGACAGGAATTAAAGCCATTGATGCGATGATTCCTATTGGCCGTGGTCAGCGCGAACTTATTATTGGGGATCGCCAAACAGGGAAAACTTCTATCGCAATTGATACAATATTGAATCAGCATCAGCAAAAGACTGGAACTGTTTCTATTTATGTTTCCATTGGTCAGAAGAAAAGCAATGTTGCGCGTATTGTCGATCGGTTAAAAAAAGAAGGAGCATTAGAATCCACTATTGTAGTGCTTACATCTGCGTCCGACTCAGCTGCATTGCAATTCGTCGCTCCCTATGCAGGATGTGCAATGGGAGAATATTTTCGGGACAATGGCCAAGATGCTCTCATTGTATACGACGACTTATCAAAACATGCGTGGGCGTATCGTCAGATGTCATTATTGCTCAAGCGATCTCCGGGCCGAGAAGCCTATCCGGGTGATGTATTTTATCTGCATTCGCGTTTGCTCGAACGTGCTGCAAAATTATCTGAAGCAAAAGGTGCTGGATCACTTACTGCATTGCCGATTGTTGAAACGCAGGCAAATGACGTATCCGCATATATTCCTACAAACGTTATCTCTATTACAGACGGTCAAATCTATTTGGAGACAGATTTATTTTACCAAGGGATTCGCCCTGCAATTAACGTAGGATTGTCGGTATCTCGAGTAGGTGGCGCAGCACAAACAAAAGCGATGAAATCTGTTGCCGGAACATTGCGATTGGAGCTCGCGCAGTATAGGGAGCTCGCTGCATTTGCACAGTTGGCATCTGATCTAGATGCAGAAACAAAACAGCGCATTGAACGCGGCAAGCGTTTAACGGAAATTCTCAAGCAGGGAGAGTTTTCTCCATGGCCTTTGGCGCGCCAAATTATTGCGCTTGTGGCCGGCACGAGCGGAGCATTTGATGATGTTCCGGTGGAAAAAATCCAAGCAGCGGCAGATGCAGTAGTAGGAGCAACTGAACGAGAATTAAGCGAGGTGATCACCACCATTGAGACAACGGGGCAGTTGCCAGATGAAGCAAAAGAAAAAATAATTGCATTAGCGCGAGCACTCGCTGAACCGTATCGAATATCCAACTAGCCTATGGCCAATGTCCAAATAATTCGCCGCAGAATTAAATCGGTTAAAAATATTAACCAGATTACAAAAGCGATGGAAATGGTTGCTGCGAGCAAACTCAAGAAAGTACAAGATGCGGCTACCCGGTCCCGAATCTATGCTGCGGCCTGTCGCGATGCGCTCTCTTCTATTCGGCATGCAACATCTTTTCAGGAACATGCTTTTTTCCAAGAACGCCCCGTGAGGCATGAGCTTATTATTATGCTCTCGAGCGACAGGGGGCTTGCGGGCGCATATAATAGCAATATTCTCAAAGAGCTGATACGCGTTATTGAAGAAAATAATGCTCATGGTATTTCTGAACATTCTCTTATCGCAATTGGCAAGCGAGGCGCTCAATTTATAAGCAGAATAAAAGGAGTAGTCGATATGAAAGGAGTATATACCGGCTGGCAAGCACATCCTGATTTCGAAGATGTGCGGCCGATTATCGCAACGGTAGTGAATTTATTCCTAGAACAAAAGATTGATCGTGTTCGTTTGCTGTATACCAATTTTATTTCTATATCTCGTCAACGTGTCGTCACACATCAGTTGCTGCCAGTTGCAGCAAACGTAGCGCAAGAGCAAGCAAGGATAAGTGATAGCATTGTTGAGCCTTCGATAGAAACAGTATTAGAGTACGTATTGCCGCGATTTTTAGAAGTACAACTCTATCAGGCAGCTTTAGAGGCGTCTGCTTCCGAGCAGGCGATGCGAATGATTGCAATGAAGAATGCGTCCGATAATGCGAAAGATTTGAGGCAAGATTTGAGCCTCCTATTTAATCGAGCTCGACAAGCATCTATTACGCAAGAAATTGCAGAAATTATTTCTGGCGTTCAAGCCGTAACATCATAATCTATGAAACCATCAGAACAAAAAACAGGGTCAATTATTCAAGTCATCGGCGTAGTCGTGGATGTAGAGTTTGCAGGCGATTTACCTCCTATATATAACGCGCTTGAAATTGATCGAGATGGTAAAAAACTGGTACTTGAAGTTGCGCAGCATACTTCACCACATGTAGTGCGTGCAATTGCTATGGGCTCAACAGATGGTTTGCAGCGCGGAGATCGTGTTACTGACAC
>DATIIA010000143.1:0-4287 GCA_035480115.1 Candidatus Anderseniibacteriota bacterium
CAATGGTTCGCTACTTGCTTAAAAAAATAGGAGCATCTGTTCGATTCTTAAGGCCTGAAATACTAGTCTCAGTACCTGCAGGCATTACCAGCACAGAACGTCGCGCAGTAGTAGACGCAGTTGTTTCCGCTGGAGCAAAAGCTGCATACCTTATTAAAGAACCTATTGCAGCTGCTATTGGCGCTACTATCCCGATTGGTGAATCATCTGGGCACATGATTGTGGATATTGGCGGAGGTACTACGGAGGCAGCCGTTCTTTCATTAGGTGGAATTGTGGTTGCTCATTCTGCGCGGGTAGGAGGTAATGCCTTTGATCATGCAATTATTGAGCATATTAAGAAAAGATATGGCATTACAATAGGAGAACCAACTGCAGAAGCGATTAAGAGAGAAATAGGCTCCGCAATTATCGAAGATGAATC
The DNA here is from genome assembly GCA_035480115.1 of Candidatus Anderseniibacteriota bacterium. Taxonomy (GTDB): domain Bacteria; phylum Patescibacteriota; class Andersenbacteria; order UBA10190; family UBA10190; genus HO2-45-11b. The sequence continues at coordinate 425 of DATIIA010000143.1, forward strand.
CCAGCAAATGAGTATTCGCGGAAGAGATTTAGCAAGTGGACTGCCCAAGGAAACAATCATTTCTTCCCATGAAGTTACTGAAGCAATGCGCGATCCGATTATGGAAGTATTGCAAGCTATCAAGTACGTACTTCAGGATACTCCGCCAGAATTAGCATCTGATGTTATTGATAAAGGTATTGTGATCAGCGGAGGTGGGGCGCTTCTTCGAAACCTAGATCAAGTTATTTCCCATGCTACGCAAGTGCCATGCTATGTTGCAGATGATCCGCTGGTATGTGTTGTAAAAGGCGCGGGTGCTGCTCTTGAAAATCTAGATCAATACAAGCGAAGTATTCTAATAGCGAAATAGCAAAAACAGAATAATAAGTATTGTGATGATTGTGATACTCATCCCCGTCCACATGCCTTTCGGGATGTATTGAAAATGCAGTACTGTAGTACCTGATGGAATATCTATACCAACTTTATTGGCAATATTTTTTGCAGGTTTTCCATTTACGTACCAGCCATCTGCATAATTGGTATTAATGATTGCAGATGATGTTACAGGCGATATAACAGTGATAGTCGAATTGTTTGGTGTCCAGGAATTTATCGTAAATGTTGCACCGTGGTTATTTGGAAATGATACATAATTGCTATCTGCGTCTGTAATAATACTGACCGCTGGATCGGGCCCTAAAACAGAGCAATACGACATTGTTCCATATCCTTGCAGGGTTGCTTCGTATGCTCTTGTATAATCAACACCATTGTATCTCGTTTTGTAATCGAAAGGGTCATATGCAATCGGATACGGCGCGTGTTGAATTAACTGGGCATCTTGGGGAAGGACAAAAGCTTGAGATGCAAGCGGATATGCAAGTGATATGAGATCTATTGCTGCTAGAGTAATAAATATAATAGAAAATATACGAAGTGTGCGTGATCTTTTTTGCATCCAATCAATACCCATTCCTGATAGAACGCATAGAGGGATAATAGTAAATAAAATGATACGAGCAATATTGGATCTCGGAATGAACGGAACGTGATCAAAGATAGGCTTAAGGTACGGTCCAAATGAAGATCCTAGTAGTGCAATCACTGCGCTTATAAGTAACCCACGAGCGAATCGTTGTTTTCTATGTGCGATGAAGCCGATCAGTGCTAATAAAAGCATTATTGGCCCAATGTATGCGCCATATTCGTGCCAACCGCTTCCTTGATTCGGAATGACATTTTCAGCACCATGTAAAATTCTGCCGAGTAAAATTTTGTCTATTGAAAAAAGTGTGAATGCAGAACTCGCGTATGCCTTATCTTGAAATTCATGTACCCAATATGCAACCGGAATGAGTTTTAGAGCTGCCAGGCCCAGGGCAATGCTACCTGAAATAATAGTTACTTGGATAGCTTTTTTGGGCTTTGAAACTAAAAATGGCAAAACAATAAATGCCGCCGTCATGTACATAAGGAGGTATAACCCTCCTTGGAAAAAGACAAGAGTAAGCAAGAAAGCAGTGGCAAGCATGTAATGTAGTTTTTTTCTTCCCGATGATTGATACGAGCAATACCAGGTTAAAAATATCCAGGGTATATACATGAAGGCTAATATGTTTTGATGCCCTTCTACTATTTCAAGTAAGTTTACAGATCCGAAGGCTAATCCCATGCCAGCCAGGAGACCTCCAAGCGGACGAATATTCATTTTCTTGGATAAGAACAACATTCCAAGCGCTCCAATTGCTGTAGCTGCGTAAATAGATAATTTTAGTCCGGCTGGGGTTCCAAATAATAATTCAAATATGAATAGGGGGGATAATACCGGAAATTCTGGATCACCTAATGCAGAAGTACCCCCGCAAGTAAATGGATTCCATAAAGGGAATTCATGGAACTGAGTAATAGTTTCTTGCAGATTCGTATGCATGGAAAAGTAATAATCCCAATCGGAAATTCCAAGTTTATCGCTACTAAACCAGAATGGAAGCAGTGCAATAGGTGTGATAAGAATTAAAAGAATCGAAGATGCAAGCCATTTATATTTTGGCAATAGAGATACTACAAGAGCGCCTAATCCGAAAATAATTCCGGCAAGTGCTCCTTGGAGAGTTTCAAATGCAAAAGGAGTATCCATATGCTTTAGTGTACCGAATAGATCCAACTCTCGAAAATTTTATCGTCATCTCCAGCTGCTTTAAATGTTTTTATAAGTGTCCAATTCGGGTATGGGTTCTGAAATATTTTTTCTGCATTTGTTACAACTATCGTTTTGAGAGGATTTTTTGCAAGCCAGTCTTGTTCCATTTTAGGAGTAGGATTGTCTTCTGGGGGGAAATATTTTGCATCTGGATCAAAATAAAATCGTGCTGGTAAATATGCTTGGTCAAATCCTATTGGTTGCGGAAGTGCGCGTGCATATCGTGCGGCACGATAGGTAACGGAATCAAGGGCTGTATTAGCGTTTTGCTTATCTATTGTTGTATTTAATTTTTGACCCAGCATAGTTCCTATAAGCAAGAATGGGAGTATCGCCACTACAAGAGAGGAATACGTAAATAGGCCCCTTTTTGGAACTCGAGCCAGTAATGCTGTTGAAATCATTGCAATAATAATTGGATATGATTGTTCGTAGTGCTTTGGAAAAGGGTGGAACCATGTAGCTATTCCAATTTGAGATAACGCAACAAGTAGAATAACCAAACCTTTCCATTTTGTTTCAATTAAGAAGATAGGAATACTTGCAAGGACGAACCCTGCGCTTATTTGTGTAAATGTTCCGCTAAATACGGATTTCAAATAAACGCTTGCCAGAACAATAAACAAGATAGTTATGAGGAGTAATCCGGTTATGATGCGCTGTGCAGTTTTCTTTTTATTAAAACGATTAAAAGAATACCATCCCCACAATCCTATTATCCCTGCCATAAGAGGCGCTGAATTAACATTCAGCCGTTCCAGCTGATCCCATGATGTCTTCCACATGGATCCAATAATTCCCCAGGTTGCTCCTAGGGCATCTTGGAATGCTAAAAAGGAATTTACGATTTGGAGTCGGTCATCTTCTAAATATTTTATATAGAATGGATTGTGGTATATAACTGCATTTGTGATGAAAAATGGAAGTATGACAGCAAATGCTGGAAGATACATAAGGAAAAATCGAGAAATGTTCTTGCCGCGTGCAATTTCATACAGGAGAGAACAAATTCCCAAAACAACTCCTAATACAAAGCCCTCTTGGCGCGTCATAGCGGCATAGCCGAGCGATAGCCCGAAGGCTATATATAAAAATTGAGATTGTTTTTTATAGCATAATAAAAAGAAATAGAGCGCAAGTAATAGTAATGCGGTGTACACGGCATACGGTTCAGGGCGCATTGCTGTCCAAATGTAATCTTTTTGAAATGCAAGAATTACTGCCGCAGCCAAACTGACCGGCCATGAATTGGTGAGTGTTTGAGCTATCAAAGCTATTAGCAAGACTCCAACTATGCCTGCAGTACTTGTAACAATGCGCATTACAAATTGATCATCAAATTTTTCAGACGCAACAGTTGGAACTAGTAATAATGGGTATCCTGGAAGCCGTTTTGTATTTAAAAAAGGATTATGTCCATGTTGAATTGATTTCGCAATTGATAAATAGTCATATGGATCTCCTCCACTCACTCCTCCGAATTGAGGAATGATACTGAGCATGGTGATGTATGATGCAAGACAGATTACCGCTAACGATATCCATGCAAATAGTGGTTTTTTAGGGAACAGAATAGCTGGCATAGCTATAATTAATGCAAATAAAGCGCCAACTCCTATATATTCCCAATCTTGTTGCCGGTTGTGCGCAACAGTAAGAATTGCTTTCCACAGAGGAA